>DAISLG010000074.1:0-9695 GCA_036820565.1 Gaiellaceae bacterium
CATCTCCTCATGCCCCGCGCAGAACGGGCACGGCGGCTCCTCGGCCCCGGGCGCTGCCTGGGGCCTCTTCGCACGTGCCGGCGCGACCGCCACGTGCCGACCCGACGCCGGGTCGAACCGCAGGTCGGTCAGCTGCGCGCTCCGGTGCCCTTCCCCTCGAGGAACGGAGCGATCAGGTCGATCGGGGCGGGAAAGACGATCGTGGTCGAGTTCGTCGAGCCGATCTCGAGCAGCGTCTGGAGGTAGCGGAGCTGGAGCGCGATCGGGTGCTCCTCGATCACGAGCGCCGCGTCCTTCAGCCGCTCGGACGCCTGGAACTCGCCCTCGGCGTTGATCACCTTCGCGCGCCGCTCTCGCTCGGCCTCGGCCTGGCGGGCCATCGCGCGCTGCATCCCGGTCGGGATCTCCACGTCCTTCACCTCGACCGTCGAGACCTTGATCCCCCAGGGCGAGGTCGCCTCGTCGATGATCGTCTGCAGGATCGCGTTGATCTTGTCGCGCTCCGAGAGCAGCTCGTCGAGCACGTGCTGGCCGAGGACGGAGCGGAGCGTCGTCTGTGCGATCTGCGACGTCGCGACCATGAAGTTCTCGATCTGGACGATCGCGGCCTGCGGGTCGACGATCTTGAAGTACGCGACCGCGGTCACCCGGGCGGGCACGTTGTCCTTCGTGATCACCTCCTGCGGCGGGATGTTCAGCGTGATCGTGCGCAGGTCGACCTTGACCATCCGGTCGACGATCGGGATCAGCAGGAAGAGACCCGGCCCCTTCGGCGGGTCGAGCAGGCGGCCGAGCCGGAAGACGACACCGCGCTCGTACTCGCGCGCGACCTTGACCGCCGAAATCAGGAAGAGCACGAGGATGAACGCGATCGCCGCGAAGAGGATGAGGGCAGCGGTCACTCGGCGACCTTAACACCTAGGACGAGGCCGCCCTCGACGCGCTCGACCTCGACGTGCTGGCCCGGGACGAGCGGCCGGTCGCTGTGCGCCTGCCAGAGCGCGCCGTCGACGAAGACGAGTCCGTCGCGGCGTACCTCGCCGACCTTGCCGACGATCTGCTGCGGCCCGACGGCGACTGGCCGGCGGCGGACGGCGACCGCCTTCGTCAGCGCGAACGCCCAGAAGCTCCCGATGGCCAGCGTGAGGCCGAGGACGAGTGGGACCGAGGTGTGGTACGGCGACGGCGCGTTGTGGAAGAGCATCAGCATCCCGACCCCGAGCGCGATCAGCCCCGAGACCGAGAGCGCGCCGTGGGTGACGACGTGCGCATCGACCACGAGCAGCCCGAGGCCGAGCAGGATCAGTGCGAGCCCCGCCCAGCTGATCGGCAGCACCGAGAAGCCGAAGAGCGCGGTCACGAGCGAGACGCCGCCGAGGGCGCCCGGGAGCACGACCCCCGGGTGGAAGATCTCGAAGCCGAGCCCGGCGATCCCCGCGAGAAAGAGCAGCGAGAGCACGTTCGGGTCGATCAGGCTCGAGAGGAAGCGCGTCAGGAAGCCGGGGCTCGCGTCGACGACCGACGCGCCCGCCGTGTGCAGGACGAGCCCGCGGGGCACGGTCTTCGTCCCGTCGAGCTGCCGCAGGAGCGCCGGTAGGCTCGGCGCGATCGCGTCGATCACGTGCCGGTCGAGCGCCTCCCGGGCCGAGAGGTTCGACGCCTTGCGCACGGCGTCGTCCGCCCACTTGACGTTGCGGCCGTGGCTCTTGGCGAGCGCGCGGAGCGACGCGGCGGCGTCGTTCACGACCTTGCGGTGGAGATCCTTCGCGATGTCGCCGCCGCCGGAGTTGATCGGCGTGGACGAGCCGATGTTCGTCACCGGCGCCATCGCAAGCACGTCGGCGGCCTGGCCGATCCAGACGCCCGCCGAGGCGGCGCGGGCCCCGTTCGGCGCGACGTAGACGATCACGGGGATCGGCGACGCCAGCTCCTTCTTGACGATCTTGCGCATCGACTCGCCGAGTCCGCCGGGGGTGTCGAGCACGATCACGACCGCGTCGTAGTGCCCGGCCGCGGCGCGGCCCAACTCGTGGCTGAGCCAGTCCTGCGTGACCGGGTTGACCTCGGCTTCGAAGTGGACGGCGAGCACCCGACCGCCCGCGGAGGCCGACGGCACGAGGACGGCCGCGGCGAAAAGCGCGAGCAAGAGGGCTCTTTTCAAAGCTGTAAGGATTTTATCAGCGCAGGCACCGCGGCCCGCGCGACGAAGCTAGCGTGAGGTCGGGTCTATGAGGTTTTTCCGCGTCGCACTCGTGCTCTTCTTCGCCATGCCCGGAATCGCCTGGGCCGGCGGCGCCACTCTCGTCGCCCGCGACCTCCCGCTTCCGGGGAACACGGCGGCACATGGCCGGGTGCTGGCGTCGGCCGGCTCGCCGCGGTTCAACCTCGTCGGGCTGCACTGGCGCGGGCCCGGCGTCGTCCGCTTCCGGGCGCACCTCGTCGCGGGCGGCTGGAGCCCCTGGTTCAGGGCCGACGACGACTCGACCGCTCCCGTCCACGGCTGGCACTACGGCAACCCGGAGTGGACCGGCGCCGCCGACCGGATCGACTACCGCGCCGCGCCGGGCGTGCGCGCCTTGCGCGCCTACTACGTCTGGAGCCCGGTCGAGCGGACGACCCCGCGCCGCATCTCGCTCGCGGGCTCGCCGCTGATCGTGCCGCGCGCGGGCTGGGGCGCCGACGAGAGGATCGTTCGCTCGAAGCCGCACTACGCGACGTCGGTGCGGATGGCCGTCGTCCACCACACGGTCAACCTGAACGACTACGGGCCGCTGGCGGCTGCGGCGATCGTCCGCGGGATCGAGGTCTACCACGTGAAGGGGAACGGCTGGGACGACATCGGCTACAACTTTCTCGTCGACCGCTACGGCCAGGTCTACGAAGGACGCGCCGGCGGGATCGACAGGAACGTGATCGGCGCGCACTCGCAGGGCTTCAACACCGCGACGGCCGGCGTTGCGCTGATCGGCAACTTCACCTCGACCCCGATCCCGGCGGCGGCGCGCGCCGCGCTCGTGAAGCTGCTCGCCTGGCGCCTCGACGTCGCCCACGTCGACCCGCTCTCGACGCTCTCGTACTTCTCCGGCGGCAACACGAAGTTCCCGGCGGGCAAGCCGGTGCTGATGCGGGCGATCTCCGGCCATCGCGACACGTACTTCACCGAGTGCCCGGGCAGTGTCGCCTATGCGGCGATCCCGGCGATCGCGAAGGCCGTGTCGGCGACCGGTCTCCCGAAGCTCTATGAACCGCTCGCGGCGGGCTCGCTCGGCGGCCGGATCCGCTTCACGGCGCGGCTGTCGTCGGCGATGCCCTGGACGGTGACGGTCAAGAGCGCGGCGGTCGCCGTCGTCGCGACCGGGAAGGGCCGCGGCGCGAACGTCGATTGGACGTGGGACGCGACGGCGGCGCCGAAGGGCGCCTACTCCTGGTCGATCGAGGCGGGTGCGTCGGTGCGCCCGGCGAGCGGCTCGATCGGCGCCGTCGCTCCGCCGGTGACGACGCTCCTCTCCGGCGTGACCGCGAGCCCGCTCGTCGTGACGCCGAACGCGGACGGGACGAACGACTCGCTCACCGTCGGCTTCGCGCTCGGCGGGCCGGCGAACGTGACGGTCAACCTGCTCGACCCGGGCGGCGCGACCTTGCTCACGCTCCTGAACGAGCCGCGGCTTGCGGGGCCGCAGTCCTTCGACTGGCAGGCGCACGTCGTGCCGGACGGGCGCTACCGCGTGCTCGTGACCGCGCGAACCCTGACGGGCAAGACGGCGAGCGCCTACATCGACGTGATCGTCGACCGGACGCTCGGTGGCTTTGCCGCGACGCCGCTCGTCGTCTCGCCGAACGGCGACGGCATGCTCGACATCATCACCTTCTCCTTCGGCCTGGCCGCGACCGTCCCGTTCACGCTCAGGGTCGATTCGGCCGCCGGAGCGACGGTGGCGACGGTCTTCAGCGGCACGCTCGAGCCCGGTCCGCACGCGATCGACTGGGATCCGGCGCCCTACCAGCTCCCGGACGGGGCCTACCGCGCGGTCGCGACCGTCACGGACGGCCTCGGCAACGTCTCGCTCACGCTGCCCTTCGCGATCGACACGACCCCGCCCGTGCTGACGATCCTCTCGGCGCCGCAGCTGAGGTTCTCGCTGAGCGAGCCGGGCACGGTGACGTTGCTCGTCAACAACCGGCGGGTCGTCAAGGTCGAGCCGAAGGGGACGTTCTCGATCCCCTACCAGGGGGAGGTGACGACGCTCAGCGGCGTCGCCACGGACGCGGGCGGTAACACGAGCGCCCCTGTCAGGAGCCCGTGAGCCAGCGGTCGTAGCCGGCCTCGAGCCGCTCCAGGATCTCGGTGAGGAGCGTTGCGCGGTCGACCCCGCCGCCGAGCGCGGCCGAACCTTCGAAGGGGGTCGCGGCGACGTTGACGCCGACGCCGAGGACGACGCGGCCGTCCGCGGCCTCGGCCAGGATGCCCGCGACCTTCCGCCCGCCGAGGAGGACGTCGTTCGGGTGCTTGACGGTCGGCTCGAGGCCCGCGACCGCCGCGATCGCGGCTGCGACAGCGCGGCCAGCAACCAGCGAGAGCTCGGGCCAGCGCGCGACTGGCAGCGAGGGCCGCAGGCAGAGCGAGAAGAGGAGCGACGCGCCCGGCTCGTCGAGCCATGTCCGTCCGAGCCGCCCCCGGCCCTGCGTCTGCTGGTTGGCGACGGCGACGGCGCCCTCGGGCGCGTCCGCCGCGAGTAGCCGCTGCGTCGACGGGCAGCTCTCCACGTAGATGTACGGCCTGCCGAAGCGCCCCCGGAACGGCGGTTCGTTCTCGAGCACGCCACTAGACTAGGCTCGATGCCGCTGGTCTACGAGAAGCTGAGCGATCCGATTCTGGTCAAACGAGCAAAGGACGGCGACGAGCGCGCCCTCGCGGCCCTCTGCGAGCGCCATGCCCCGCGAGTCGAGAAGATCGCCGCGCACTTCCTCGACGATCCCGAGGACGCGCGCGACGCGGCCCAGGAGTCGCTGGCGAAGCTCTGCGTGCGCGTCCGGCAGTTCCGCGGCGAGGCGCAGTTCTCGACCTGGCTGCACCGGCTCGTGCTGAACACCTGCAAGGACGTCGCCGTGCGCCAGCGGGCGCGCCGTTGCGAGCCGCTGCTCGAGGACCGGCGCGAGGCCGTCGACGGCGACCCGGCGCAGGCCGCGTTCCTGAAGGAGACGCGCGCCGAGCTCGGCGCCCACCTCGCCGAGATCGCGACCGCCCAGGCGGAGGTCGTCGTCCTCAAGGACGCGTTCGACTTCACCTTCGAGGAGATCTCGACCGCGTCCGGGATGCCCGTCGGGACGGCGAAGTGCTACGCGCACCGCGGCCGGAACGGGCTGAGGGAGCGGCTGTCCGCGTGATCGCCCTGCCGCTCGGCCGCGCGGAGATCGAGGCGATCCTGCCGCACCGCGCACCCTTCCTGTTCCTCGACGAGGTGGTCGAGCTCGTCCCGGGCGAGCGCGTCGTCGCGCGCAAGACGGTCACCGAGGAGGACTGCGCGGGGCACTTTCCCGGCAACCCGATCATGCCCGGCGTGAAGATGGTCGAGGCGCTCGCACAGGCGGGGGCGGTCGCCGTCCTCTCGCTCGAGCAGAACCGCGGCAAGCTCGCGCTCTTCGCCGGGATCGACGACGTCCGCTTCAAGCGGATCGTGCGGCCGGGCGACGAGCTCACGTTCACCTGCGACGTCGAGACGGTGCGCGGCCCGATCGGTCGCGGCAAGGCGCGTGCGACCGTCGGCGGCGAGCTCGCCGTGCGCGGAACCCTCACCTTCGCGGTCGAGCAGTGATCGGTGTCGCGAAGGCCGGGTTCAACGCCTCGATCACGGGGCTCGGCTGCCACGTGCCCGAGCGCGTCCTCACGAACGCGGAGCTCTCCACGCTCGTGGACACGAACGACGAGTGGATCATGTCGCGCACCGGCATTCGCGAGCGTCGGATCGCGAAGCCGGAGGAGTCACTCTCGGATCTCGCGCTGCCGGCGTGCCGCACGGCGCTGGCCCAGGCCGGGGCGGACCCCGCCTCCGTCGACTTGCTCATCGTCGCCACCGTCACACCCGACATGGCCTTTCCGTCGACGGGTGCGATCCTCGCCGACGTGCTCGGGATGCCCGATGCCGCCGCCTACGACCTCTCGGCGGGCTGCACCGGCTTCATGTACGCCCTCGCCCAGGGCTACGGGATGATCGCCGCCGGGCTTGCGAAGAAGGCCCTGATCGTCGGCGGCGACGTCCTCTCGAAGATCCTCGACTGGGAGGACCGCTCGACCCTCGTCCTGTTCGGCGACGGGGCCGGCGCCGTCGTGGTCGAGCGTGTCGAGCAGGGCGGCTTCCTCGGCTTCGAGCTCGGCGCGGACGGCGGCGGGGGAGAGCACCTCTGGCTGCCGGGCAGCGGCTCGCGGGTCTTCGACGATCCGACGAAGCACGTGAAGATGAACGGCCGCGAGGTGTTCAAGTTCGCGACGCGCGTGCTCGTCAGCTCCGCCGAGGCGATCCTCGCGGAGTGCGGCAAGACGATCGACGACGTCGACGTCTACGTGCCGCACCAGGCGAACGTCCGGATCATCGACCACGCGACGAAGAAGCTCGGCGTCCCGAAGGACAAGGTCGTCGTCAACGTCGACCGCTACGGGAACACGTCGTCGGGGTCGATTCCGCTCGCGCTGGCCGACGCCGGCAGCGACGGCAGGCTGGCTCCCGGGAAGCTCGTGCTGATGACCGGGATGGGTGCCGGCCTCACGTGGGGCTCGGCTCTGATCGAATGGACCCAGCAGATGGAGGCGGCGTGACCAAGATCGCATTCATGTTCCCGGGGCAGGGCTCGTTCGAGGCCGGGATGGGTCGCGAGATCGCCGAGGCGGTGCCGGAGGCGATGGCCGTCTACGACGCCGGCAGCGAGGCCTCGGGCATGAACCTCCGCCGGCTCTGTTTCGACGGGCCGGTCGAGGATCTCGTCGACACGGAGGTGCAGCAGCCGGCGCTCGTCGCGACGAGCCTCGCGATCAACGCGGCCCTGCGCGCGCGCGGGATCCATCCGGACTTCGTCGTCGGCCATTCGGTCGGGGAGTTCGCGGCGCTCGCCGCGGCCGAGTCGCTGCCCGACGCGCAGGCGGTGGCGCTCGTCCGCGAGCGCGGGCTCGCGATGGCCGACGCCGCACGCCGGCATCCCGGCTCGATGGCCGCGATCCTCGGCCTCGCCGACGAGGTCGTCGAGAGTCTGTGCCGCAAGATCCTCGGGGTCTGGCCCGCGAACTACAACTGCCCCGGCCAGATCGTGATCTCGGGCGAGTCCGCCGCCGTCGACGAGTGCTGCGAGGAGGCCGTCGGCGAAGGCGCGCGCCGGGCGATCAAGCTCCGCGTCTCGGGCGCGTTCCACTCCCCGCTCGTCGCGCGCGCCGCCGACCGGCTCCGTCCCGCGATCGACCTCGTCCAGTTCGCCGACCCGCGCGCCGCGTTCATGTCGACGGTGACGGCCAAGCTCGAGGACGCGCAGCGGCTCCGCACGCTGCTGATCGACCAGCTGACGGCGCCGGTCCGGTTCACCCAGGCCGTGCGCGAGCTGATCGGCCACGGCGTCACCACCTTCGTCGAGGTCGGGCCCGGCAACGTGCTCAGCGGTTTACTGAAGAGGATCGACAAGAGCGTCCACGCCTTCTCGGTCGACGATCTCGAAACGTTGGAGAAGCTCGAAGAAGCCCTTGCCTGAGTTCGCGTCGCTCGAAGGGAAAACCGCTCTCGTGACCGGCGCCTCGCGCGGGATCGGCCGCGCGATCGCCGAGGAGCTGGCGCGTGCGGGAGCGTCCGTCGTCCTCGGCTACCGGTCGGGCAAGGACGAGGCCGAGGGCCTCGCCGCCGAGCTGGGCGGCCGTGCGGTGCAGGCGGACGTGTCCAGCCCGGAGGAGGCCAAGCGGCTCGTCGAGGAGGCGGGCGACCTCGACATCCTCGTCAACAACGCGGGCCTGACCCGCGACGGCGTGCTGGCGCGCATGTCCGACGAAGACTGGCGCACGGTGATCGAGACGAACCTCAGCTCGGTCTTCTACACCTGCCGGGCCGTGACGCGGGGGATGATGAAGCGGCGCGCCGGCTCGATCGTGAACGTCTCCTCGATCGTCGGTGTCCACGGCAACTGGGGCCAGACGAACTACGCCGCGTCGAAGGCGGGGATCATCGGCTTCACGAAGTCGCTCGCGCGCGAGCTCGGCTCCCGCGGAGTGCGCGCGAACGTCGTCGCGCCCGGGTACGTCAAGACGCAGCTGACCGAGGTGTTGCCCCAGGAGGCGACGGCGGCGATGCTGGCCGCGACGCCGCTCGGCCGGCTCGGCGAGCCGGAGGACGTCGCCGGCGCGGTACGCTTCCTCTGCTCCGACGATGCCTCGTTCATCACGGGCGAGGTCGTGCTCGTCGACGGAGGGATGGGAATGTGAGCGCACTCAACGGCAAACGCAGAGTGGTGATCACCGGCATCGGCTGTGTGACGCCGCTCGGGAACGACGTCGGCTCGTCCTGGTCGGCCCTGATCGCGGGCGAGTCCGCCGCGGACGAGATCAAGGCGTTCGACCACGGCGACTACGCCACCCACTTCGCCTGCGAGCTGAAGGAGTTCGACCCCTCGGTGTGGATCGACCGCAAGGCGGCGCGGCGGATGGACCGCTTCTCGCAGATGGTGATCTCGGCGGCGCGGATGGCGGAGCAGGACTCCGGCCTCGACATCGCGGCCGAGGCCGACCGGGTCGGAGCGGCGATCGCGACCGGGATCGGCGGCCTGAAGTCGTTCCAGGAGTGCTACGAGACGCTCGTCGAGCGCGGCCCGGATCGCGTCAACCCGTTCTCGATCCCCGCGATCATCCCGAACATGGGCGCCGGGCACGTCTCGATGGAGCTCGGCACGAAGGGCCCGCTCTCCTCGCAGTGCACGGCCTGCGCCGCGTCGAACATGGCGATCGGCGACGGCACCGACGCGATCCGGCTCGGTCGCGCGGACGTGATGTTCTGCGGCGGCACCGAGGCGGGGATCACGCGCGTCGGCATCGCCGGCTTCGGTGCGATGCGGGCGCTGTCGCGGCGAAACGACGACCCGAAGCGCGCCTCGCGGCCGTTCGACGCGGGCCGGGACGGGTTCGTGATGGGTGAGGCGGGCGGCGTCGTCGTCCTGGAGGAGCTCGAGCACGCGCAGGCGCGCGGGGCCAAGATCTACGCGGAGCTCGCGGGCTACGGCTGCTCGTCGGACGCGACCCACATCACCGAGCCCGACCCGACGGGCATCAACCCCGCTCGCGCGATGCAGATGGCGTTCGCCGACGCGGGGATCGACCCGTCCGAGATCGGCTACATCAACGCCCACGGTACCTCGACGCCGCTCGGGGACGCGGCCGAGACGCGCGTGATCAAGATCGCCGTGGGTGAGGAGAACGCGAGGCGGATCCCGGTCAGCTCGACGAAGGGCGCGACCGGGCACTGCCTCGGCGCCGCGGGGGCGATCGAGGCGATCTTCACGACGCTCGCCGTCAAGGAGGGCGTGCTGCCGCCGACGATCAACTACGAGAGTCCCGATCCGGAGTGCGACCTCGACTACATCCCGAACGAGTCGCGCCAGGCCGACATCTCGGTCGGCGTCTCGAACTCGTTCGGCTTCGGCGGGCACAACGCGTGCATCGTCGTGCGCCGCTTCGA
>DAISLG010000075.1:0-5754 GCA_036820565.1 Gaiellaceae bacterium
AGGCGTGATCCGCCTCGAGCGCGTCGAGCGCCTCGGCCAGCGAGCCCGGCACCTGAGGGACGTCCACGCCCGCTTCCTCGAAGAGGTCGTAGTCGGCGGGTGCGCCCGGGTCGAGCCCGCGCTCGATTCCGTCGATGCCGGCCATCAGCATCGCCGAGAAGGCGAGGTACGGGTTCGCCGCCGCGTCGGGGCAGCGGAACTCGATCCGCTTCGCCTTCGGCGACTCCGAGTACATCGGGATCCGGATGCAGGCGGAGCGGTTCCGCTGCGAGTAGACGAGGTTGACCGGAGCCTCGTAGCCCGGGACGAGCCGGCGGTACGAGTTCGTCGTCGGCGCGCAGAAGGCGAGGAGCGCGGGCGCATGCTCGAGCAGGCCGGCGATGTAGCCGCGCGCGAGCTGCGAGAGCCCTGCGTAGCCCGACTTGTCCGCCATCAGCGGCGTGCCTTCCTTCCACAGCGACTGGTGGCAGTGCATCCCCGAGCCGTTGTCGCCGAAGATCGGCTTCGGCATGAAGGTCGCAGCCTTGCCGTGGCGGTGCGCGACGTTCTTGACGACGTACTTGTAGGCCATCACCTGGTCGGCCATCCGCGTCAGCGTCTGGAAGCGGAGGTCGATCTCGCACTGGCCGCCCGACGCGACCTCGTGGTGGTGGAACTCGCACGGGATCCCGAGCCGCTCGAGCGTGAGCACCATCTCGGTGCGCATGTCGTGGAGCAGGTCGTGCGGCGCGGGCGGGAAATAGCCCTCCTTCTGGCGGACGGTGTAGCCGAGGCCCGGCTTGCCCGAGTTCCAGTAGCCCTCGGCCGAGTCGACCGAGTAGTGCGACGCGTTCGGGCCGAGGTCGTACGAGACCTCGTCGAAGACGAAGAACTCGCACTCGGGCCCCACGAAGCAGGTGTCGGCGATCCCGGTCTCGCGCAGGTACTCCTCGGCCCGCTTCGCGATCCGGCGCGGGTCGCGCGAGTACGGCTCGCGGGTGAGCGGGTCGACGATCTCGCAGAGGAGCGACAGCGTCGGCGCTTCCGTGAACGGGTCGAGGATCGCCGTCTCGGCCTGCGGCATCAGCAGCATGTCCGACTCCGAGATCCCCTGCCAGCCGCGGATGGAGGAGCCGTCGAAGCCGAGGCCCTCGTCGAAGGCCGACTCGTCGAACGCCGTCAGCGGCAGCGTCATGTGCTGCCACGTCCCGAGCAGGTCGCAGAACTTCAGGTCGACCATCTTCGCCCTCGTCTCTCCCGCCCACTCGAGTGCTTCGCGGGCGTCGGGCGCCGTCTCCGCGCCGTTCGCCAGGTAGTGCCGCGTCTCTTCCGACATGCTCGCCTCCGTTCGCTCGACCAACGAAAAAAGGGCCCCACGACTCCGAAGAGTCGTGAGGCCCCATTGCCTCCGCGTCGCCCTGCGTCGGGCGACTGCGTAGGTCAGAGAGTAGAGATTCGGACGGACGGACGCAAGCTAGTCGTCGTCTCCCTCGTCGTTCTGCTCGCCGTCGTCGCCGGACTCGACCTTCGTGGCCGTCAGCGTCGTGCCGTCGACGGTGGCCTTCAGATCGATCTCGTCGCCCTTCTTCATGGCGGGCAGCTTGAGGGAGGCGGGGATCTGCACCGTCACCGGGATCCCGTGCTCGACCAGGACGACGATCGACGTGGCGCCGGCGGCGACGTCGGCTGCAAGGACGCCCTCGACCTCGACGGTCGATGCGTCGCCGAGCTCATCGGTCTCCTGCTCGTCCAGGTCGCCCTGATCGTCGATCTCGACCACGGTGGAGACCACGGTCCCGGGGGTGGGGCCCGTCACCGGCGAGGAGTCGGCGAGCCTGCGGCCGTGGCGGATCAGGAGCATCGTCTTGCCGCCGGCCGAAAGCAGGAACGCGCTGCGCAGCCGCTTGACGACGACGCCGCGGACCCGGGCCCGGTGTGCGCGCCCGATGACGCGGACGTGGCCCGCCGACGCGACGACGCGAGCGCCGACGCGGGCGTCCCCCTTGACCCGGGTGACGCGGCCGCTCGCCGCGGCGACGGAGATGGTGTGCCCCTTGTGTGCGACCACGACGCCCTTGAGCGTCGCCGCGTTCGCCGGGGCAGTGACGGCGAGGGCGGCGATGATGGCAGCGAAGGATGTCTTCATGCACTGGAAGACTCCACGGGCGACGAAAACTTGCGCCGCGCCGCCTGCTTCCCTAAGCTTCGCCGAGTCATGTTCCGGATCGTCAACGCAGATACACCGCTCGGCCGCTGACTCGGCCGTAGTGCGTCTTCGTTTCCGACCTTCCGACAGATCCAGGAGCATGAATGACCTCAGCAACACCCGCAGTCGACGTCTCTGACCTCCGCAAGGAGTTCGTTCGCAAGGACGGGCGCTTCAAGCGCCGGCGCGTTCCTGCCCTGAAGGGGCTGACGTTCTCGATGCAGCGCGGCGAGTGCGTCGCGATCCTCGGCCAGAACGGATCGGGGAAGTCGACGCTCGTCCGGCTGCTCTCGACGCTGCTCCTCCACGACGGCGGCTCGGCGACGATCTTCGGCCACGATGCGTTCAAGGAGACCCGTGCGGTGCGCCGGCTCGTCAACCGCGTCTCCGTCGAGGCGAGCTTCTTCAAGAAGATGTCCGCCAACGAGAACCTCGGCTACGCCGCGCGCTTCTACGGGATGACCGCGGCGCAGACCCGAGAGCGCATCCCGGAGATCCTCGAGCGCGTCGGCTTTCCGGCCGACAGGAGCACGCACGCGATGGAGAATCTCTCGCGCGGCATGCAGCAGAAGGTCGCGCTGGCCCGCGCTCTCCTGACCTCGCCCGTGCTTCTGCTGCTCGACGAGCCGACGACGGGCCTCGACCCGCGCTCGAAGCGCGAGGTGCAGACCTTCATCCGCGAGATTCGCGCGACCCACGACTCGACGATCCTGCTCTGCACGCACGACCTGGCCGAGGCCGAGCTGCTCGCGGACCGGATCGGGATCCTCGACGCGGGCGAGCTGCTCTGCCTCGAGCCGGTGGACGAGTTGAAGGCGCGGTACGGCGCGGCGACGCTCGAGGAGGCGTTCATGGCCGCGACCGGCAAGTCGTTCGAGGACGAGCAGGACGAAAAAGACAGAAAGGAGCTCGCCTAGTGACCCTTTCGGCGACATACAGCGGCGCCTCGCCCGCGATCACGCTGCGCGATGCGGCGTCCTCAGTCGCGCCCATAGCTTCAGCTATGAGCGCTCCCTGCGTCCTTGCCTCGCTTGGTGCTCGCGACCGAGGCATCCACCTATGCCACCGAAAGGATCACTAATGTCAGTCGGAGCCTTCAGGCACGAGATGATCGGGCTCGGCGGCGTGATCGAGCGCAACTGGTACCTGATCAAGCGCTACATCTGGTGGGAGCTCGCGTTCTTCCTCTGGACCGCGGCGAACACGCTGACGATCGTCTTCATCGCGAAAGGCATCCACCTGTCCGCGGCCGCGGAGAACCGGCTGACGGCGCAGCTGCTGATCGGCGCCGTGATCTGGTCCTACCTCGGGATCATCTTCGAGATCCTCACGGAGACGGTCGCCTGGGAGCGCTGGGAGGGGACGATCGAGTACACGTTCATGGCGCCGCTCTCGCGCCCGATTCACCTGATCGGGATGGGCCTCTTCGCGATCGCCTACGGGATCGTCCGCGCGACGATGCTGTTCGGCGTGATGGTCGCGTTCTTCGGGCTCGACCTGCCGCGGGCGGACTACCTCTCGTCGCTCGCGCTGCTCGGGATCGCCTCGGTCTCGTTCATCGGGATCGGGATGATGACTGCCGTCCTACCGCTGATCTCGCCCGAGAAGGGGACGCAGCTCGGCTTCGTCGCGCAGGGGCTGATGCTCGTGGTCTCGGGCGTCTACTACCCCGTCAGCGTGCTCCCGTTCTGGATGGAGTGGATGTCGAAGATCTCGCCTGCGACCTACGCCCTGCGCGGCTTGCGTCACGCGATCCTCGACGGCCGGGCGATCGTCTGGGCAGACACCTGGCCGCTGATCGTGATCGGCGTCGTCTCGATTCCGCTCGGGCTCGCGGTGTTCGGTGCCGGCGAGCGCTACGCGAAGCAGCACGGGAAGCTGAAGCGGTCGGGATGATCGACGTCCGGCCCGCCGAGACCGACGAGGAGCTCGAGGCGTGGCGGCAGGTGCGACTCGCGGTGCTGCCGAACGAGCCGGCGGCGACGGTCGCGGAGATGCGCGAGATGGAGGAGCCTGCGCGGCTCCTGCTCCTGGCGGAGCTGGACGGCGAGGTCGCGGGCTCGGGTATCGCCGATCGCTCGAGCACCTCCGGTCACGGCTTCGTCGCTCCGCGCGTCGTGCCCGGCCTGCGGCGACGGGGTGTCGGCGCCGCGCTCCTGCACGAGCTCGCGGATCACTGTGCCCGCCTCGGCCTCGAGAGCCTCACGAGCCACGTCGAGGGCGGCGACGAGGCGTCGCTCGCGTTCGCCCACCGCTTCGGCTTCGAGGAAGCAGACCGCCAGGTCGAGCAGGTGCGCCGCCTCGCCGAGCCCATTCCGCCAACTAACAGTCTGTTACAAGGAATCGACGTTGTGACGATCGCCGAGCGTCCCGAGCTGCTGGCGGCTGCGTACGACCTCGGCGTCGAGGGCTTCGCGGACATGGCGACGCCGTGGCCCGTGACGATCGCGGAGGAGGAGTGGCTGCGCGAGCAGGCGACGCTGCCCGACGGCTCGTTCGTGGCCCTCGCCGGCGAGGAGATCGTCGGCTTCGCCGGGCTCTGCGCGTGGCCCGACCGGCCCGCGAGCGCCGTGAACGGGCTCACGGTCGTGCGCCGCGCGTGGCGGAGGCGAGGCCTCGCGTCCGAGCTGAAGCTGCGCCAGCTCGCCTGGGCCGCGGCGAACGGGATCGATGAGGTCGTCACCTGGACGCAGCGCGGCAACGAGAACATGCGCCGCGTCAACGAGCGGCTCGGCTACGTGACTCGGAGCGAGAGCCTGACGATGGTCGCGGAGCTGCCGCTGTGATTCGGCTCGCCCGAGCGCGCGAGGACTTCGAGCTCTGCGCGGCGATCAAGAACGAGGTCGACCCGGACGATCCTGTCACCGCGGGGCAGATCTCCGGCGCCGACGGCGTTCTGCTCCTGCACGGCGCCGGCGGCTACGTCTACGTCGCGCCCTCGAGCATCGCGCGCGGCGCCTACACGATGGTGCGCGTCCGCCCCGAGGCGCGGCGCAGTGGAGTCGGCGCGGCACTGCTCGCCGCTGCCTCCGAGCACGCGCGCAGCCTCGGCAGGGAGACGATGTGGGGCCGCGTCGCCGAGGACGACGAGGGCTCGCTCTCCTTCGCGCGGCACCGAAGCTTCGAAGAGGTGGGGCGCGACGTCACGGTCCTGCTCGAGGTCGCGCCCGGCGACGGTGAGCTCGCTCCCGGGATCGTCGAGCTCGAGGAGGAGCACCTCCGCGGAGCGCACGCGGTCGCCGTCGAGTGCGTCCCGGAGATCGCGCTCCCGCAGGTCGCCGAGGCGCGCCCGTTCGACGAGTGGCTGGAGGCGGAGACGCGGACGAGCCCGGTCGGATTCGTCGCGCTCGACGGTGACCGTGTCGTCGGGTACGCGCGCCTCGAAGTCCTTCCCGCCCAGCCGCACCGCCTCGAGAACGGGCTCACGGCCGTGCTCCGAAGCCACCGCCGCCGCGGGATCGCGACGGCGCTCAAGCGGGCGCAGCTCAAGTGGGCCGCCGACCACGGCTTCACCGAGATCGTCACGTCGATGGTCGAAGGGAACGAGGGAATGCGCGCCGTCAACGAGC
>DAISLG010000075.1:5854-9569 GCA_036820565.1 Gaiellaceae bacterium
GAGATCGTCACGTCGATGGTCGAAGGGAACGAGGGAATGCGCGCCGTCAACGAGCGCCTCGGGTACCGGCCGCTGCCCGCGTCGATCGTCGTCTCCGGGCCGGTCCGGTGAGAAACCGCGCCTCCTACCGCTACTACCTGCTGCTCGAGGCGGCGCTCTCGCTGCCCCCGTTCGTGGTGATCGCGCTCTTCTTCGTGGAGACGGTTCACCTCGGCCCGCTCCAGCTCGTGCTCGTCGGCACGGTGATGGAAGTTTCCATCTTCGTGTTCGAGATCCCGACCGGGGTCGTCGCCGACCTGTACGGGCGCAAGCGCTCGCTCGTGATCGCCTGGCTCGTGATGGGCGTCGGCACGGTCGTCGTCGGCGCGGTGCCGCACTTCTGGGGCGCTCTCGCCGGGTGGGCCGTCTGGGGCTTCGGCGCGACGTTCATGAGCGGCGCGTACGAGGCGTGGATCACCGACGAGGTCGGGCCGGAGCACGTCGGCCCCGTGTTCGCCCGTGGCCAGCAGGTGAGCTACGCGGCGGCGATCGCCGGGATGCCGCTCTTCATCGGGCTCGCGAGTGTGACGAGCCTCCGCACGTCCGTGCTAGTGGGCGGCGCGCTCACTGTCGCGGTCGCGCTCGTCTCGATCCCCTTGATGCCGGAAACCGCGTTCGTGCGGCCCGAGCGGACGCGGCGAGTGGAGATGCTCGCAACCGCGGCCACCGGCGCGCGGCTCGTCCGTGGCCGGCCCGTGCTCCTGCTGCTGCTCGGCACGGCGTTCTTCGCGGGCGCCTACAGCGAGGGCTTCGACCGTCTGTGGGAGGCGCATTTCATCCGAGACGTCGGGCTTCCCTCGTTCGCGGGGCTCTCCGACCTGTGGTGGTTCGCGCTGCTCGGCGCGGGGGCGCTGCTCGTCGGCCTGCTCGCGACCGGCGTGCTCGTCAAGCGGATCAAGGGCGCCTCGCACGGGGCGATGGCGCGGATCCTCCTCGGGCTCACCTCGCTCCAGATCCTGACGATGATCGGCTTCGGGCTCGCCGGGAGCTTCGCGCTCGCCGTCGTGGCGTTCCTGGCGGCGAAGCTCGCCCGCTCGCTCGTCTACCCGGTCTACATGACGTGGCTGAACCAGTCGATCGACAACTCGTCGGTGCGGGCGACGGTGATCTCGATCGCCGGCCAGTCCGACGCGATCGGCCAGGTCGCGGGCGGCCCCGGCGTGGGCGCGATCGGCTCTGGGTTCGGGATCCGCGCCGCCCTCGTCGCGTCGGGAGTCGTTCTCACTCCGGCACTGGCCCTGTACGGCCGGGCGCTCCGCCGTCATGCGGACCTGGGACTTACGCCGGAGCTCGAGGGCCAGTCCCCGGCGGCGGCCTGAGCGCGTCCAACACGGTAAGCAGGTCTTCCGCGATGCGGCTCTTGCGGAGGTACGCGACCGCGCCGGCGCGGCGCACGCCCGTGATGTGCGCCGTCACGTCGGAGCCGGAGACGACGACGATCCGCCCCCGGAAGCCGCCCTCCATGATCCGGCGCGTCGCCTCGACGCCGTCCATGATCGGCATGTCGATGTCCATCAAGATCACGTCGGGCTCGAGCTCGGCGGCGCGGTCGATCGCCTCGCGTCCGTTGCGCGCGCGGCCGGCGACCTCGATGTCCCCGGCGGTGCCGAGCAGCGTCGAGGCGATCTCGGCGAAAGCGTCGTCGTCGTCCACGATCAGGATGCGCATCACCGGGTAGTAACCCACGAACGCGACCGGGGGATACGCCGTAGTAGACTCGCGGCGTCGTAAGGAGGCGACGGAGCCTCGGGCGCCGCTGGTGCGCGCCTGGGGCCTTTCGGCGTTCAAGGAGAGGAATTTGCGATGGCGCAGGTCGAGAGCAGGAACCGCGCGACCTCGAGCGAGGAGTCGCGCAAGGACGTGCTGAAGCGGATCAAGGACGAGGGCGTCGAGTTCGTCCTGCTCTGGTTCACGGACATCGAGGGGCACCTGAAGAGCTTCGCGATCACCCCGAAGGAGATGGAGGGCGCGCTCGACGACGGAATGGGCTTCGACGGCTCGTCGATCACGGGCTTCAACGCGATCCAGGAATCGGACATGATCGCGATCCCGGACCCGGTCACCTTCCAGCTGATGCCGTGGAAGGAGGGCGAGTCGAAGGTCGCGCGGATGATCTGCGACGTCGTCACCCCCGACGGCAAGCCGTACGACGGCGACCCTCGGCACGTGCTGCGGCGCGCGCTCGAGCGGATGCGGGCGATGGGCTTCGACACGTTCAACGTCGGGCCCGAGCTCGAGTACTTCCTGTTCAAGGCGAACGACGGGACGGAGACGCTCGACGAGGGCGGCTACTTCGCAATGACGACGCTCGACGCGGCGACCGAGTTGCGCCAGGAGACGATCCACGCGCTCGAGGCGATGGGAATCCCCGTCGAGTACGCCCACCACGAGGTCGGGCCGTCCCAGCACGAGATCGACGTGCGCTACGCCCCGGCACTCGAGATGGCCGACCACACGCTGACCTACCGCCTGATCGTCAAGGAGATCGCGGCGAAGAACGGCGTCTACGCGACCTTCATGCCGAAGCCGCTCTTCGGCGAGAACGGCTCGGGCATGCACACCCACCAGTCGCTCTTCAACGAGGGACGGAACGCATTCTTCGACGAGACCGACCAGTGGCACCTGTCGGCGACGGGCAAGGCGTTCATCGCGGGCCAGCTCCGCCATGCGCGCGAGCTCTCGGCGGTGTTCGCCCAGTGGGTGAACTCGTACAAGCGGCTGGTGCCCGGCTACGAGGCGCCGGTCTACGTCGCGTGGTCGCAGCGCAACCGCTCCGCGCTGATCCGGATCCCGCTCTACAAGCCGGGTTCCGAGCAGGCGACGCGCGCCGAGATCCGCTGCCCCGACCCGGCCTGCAACCCCTACCTGACCTTCGCGGCGCTCCTGCACGCCGGCCTCGAGGGGATCGAGCAGGGGTACGAGCTGCCCGACCCGATGGAGGAGAACCTCTACCACCTCACGCCGGAGCAGCGGCGTGAGCGCGGGATCATCTCGCTGCCGGAGACGCTCGGCGAGGCGATCGACGAGTTTTCGCGCTCCGAGCTGATGCGCAGGGCCCTCGGCGACCACATCTTCGACAACTACGTCCAGCTGAAGCGGAAGGAATGGGACGAGTACCGCGTGCAGCTGTCGGAGTGGGAGCTGGGGCGCTACCTGCCCAGCCTCTAGCAACTTCCCCGGCGACGTGCCAGGATGAGAGAACGGACGCGCGCCGGCTCCGGCCGGCGCGTCTGACGGCCGACAGCGAGCTGCTCTTGGGCAGCTCGCGGTCGTTTTAAGCCTTTTCCGGAGGAGCGAAGACGCCGCGAAGCGGCGGCTTTAGGCGACGACCATCGTTTACAGGCCCTCTTAAAGGAATTTGCGAATGCTGTCGCGGTCGACCCGCAGGCCGATCACGCCGCTCGCGCCGTCGATCTGCTCGATCGACTCGGCGGGAACGAGGCGGCGGCGGCGCGTGAAGAACCCGCCGCGAACCGAGAGCGCGTCCGGCGCGTCCGGCGAGGTGCCGTACATCGGGCACTCGACCCGGCCGACGAGCCGTCCGTGCGCGTCCGCCACGAGGTAGCCGGAGACGCTGCGGAGGTCGAGAGCCAGTGCACTCATGCTGTGAACCTATTCCCCGCCTGCAAAGAAATTCCCGGCCTCGAAGTAAGCATTCTGTTAATCCCCGGACGGG
>DAISLG010000076.1:0-9560 GCA_036820565.1 Gaiellaceae bacterium
TCGGCGTCCGCTCGTACAACTGCCTCAAGCGCGTCGGCATCGAGACGATCGGCGACCTCGTCGTCAAGTCGGAGAACGAGCTCGCCTCGATCCCGAACTTCGGCAGGAAGTCGATCGAAGAGGTCAAGGAGACGCTTGCCACCCACGGGCTCACGCTCCGCGGCGGCGGCGACACCGAGTAGATGCGGCACGCCCGCTCCGGTAAGAAGCTCGGCCGCGACTCCGCCCACCGCAAGGCGCTCTACTCGAACCTCGCGGGCGCGCTGATCGAGCACGGCCGGATCCAGACGACCGTCGCGAAGGCGAAGGCCGTCAAGCCGATCGCGGAGCAGATGATCACGCTGGGCCGGCGCGGCGACCTGCACGCGCGCCGGCAGGCGACCGCGTACCTGCGCTCGCGCGACGTCGTGCACAAGCTGTTCGCCGAGGTCGCGCCGCGCTTTGCCGACCGGCCGGGCGGTTACTCGCGGATCGTCAAGCTGGGCCCGCGGCAGGGCGACGCCGCCGAGATGGCGTATCTCGAGCTCGTCGACTTCGTCCCCGCAGGCGCGTCCGCCGCGGCTCCGTCCGCTCCCGCGCCGGCCAAGCGCCGTCGCCTCCGCGGCGGCCGCCAGGAGCAGGCGCCCGAGTTCGAGCCCGTCGTCGAAGAGACTCCTCCCATCGAGGAAGAGCCCGAGCCGGCCGCTGAAGTCGCGGACGTGGACGACGAGCCGGCGGAGGAGCCCGAGGCTCCCGCCGAGCCCGCCGAAAAGCCCTAGCCCGCGCTTCCGATGATCGCGCCGGTCACGGCGATCACCGCGCCGCCGACGGTGATATAGCCGAGCGAGCGGAGGAAGCTCGTCCCGAAGAAGCGCCAGCGGATCCACGCGAGTCCGACGAGCTCGAACGCGACTACGATGGCGGCGGTGACCACCGCGGCGTGGTAGTTCGGGATCAGGAAAGGCAGGGTGTGGAGGATCCCGCCGAGGAACGTCCCGACGCCGGTGATCACCCCGCGGTGGAACGGGTCGCCGCGCCCGGTCAGCTCGCCCGTGTCGGAGAGTCCCTCGGAGTAGGCCATGCTGATGCCGGCCCCGATCGACGTCGCGAGGCCCGCAATGAAGGCGGCGTGGGGCCTGTGCGTGTAGAAGGCGATCCCGAAGATCGGCGCCAGCGTCGACAGGGAGCCGTCGATCAGCCCCGTCATGGCAGGCTGGACCCGTTGGAGCAGGAATTTCTGATGGGTCACTGAGTAGAGTGTATCAAAGTAATGGCAAACACACAGATCATAAGGCACACCTTACAAGTGCTGTGAGGGGTGCCTGACGTGCACCTCAGGCTAACGCTGGAGTACGACGGCACGGACTTCCGCGGTTGGGCCGCGCAGCCGGAACTGCGCACGGTCGAGGGCGAGCTTCGCGCCGCGCTGGAGTCGACCTTCGAGCACGCGTCGAGCCTCGCGGTCGCCGGCCGCACGGACCGCGGCGTGCACGCCCTGGGCCAGGTCGCGAGCGTCGACGTGTGCGGAGGGCCGCCGCCCGCCCGTGCCGCCGACGCGCTGAACGCCGTCCTCGCGCCGGATCTGGCCGTCGTCGGCGCGGAGGAGGCGCCCCCGGCGTTCCACGCACGCTTCTCCGCGAAGTCGCGCAGCTACCGGTACCGGATCTGGCGCCGGCGCACCCGCTCTCCGCTCGAGCGCCACCGCAGCCTCTGGCACGCCCGTCCGCTCGATCTCGAGCGGCTGCGGGCCTCGACGGCTCTGCTCGTGGGGGAGCACGACTTCCGCGCGTTCACGCCGACGGAGACGCTGCACACGAGCTTCGTCCGGACGGTCACCTCCGCGGAGTGGCACCGGCGCGGGCCCGTGCTCGAGCTCGAGATCACGGCCGACGGCTTTCTGCGGCACATGGTCAGGACGATCGTCGGCACGCAGCTCGTGAAGCCCGACGCGGTCGAGCGGCTGCTCGAGGGCCGCCCGCGCGCGGAGGCGGGCGCGACGGCCCCGCCGTGGGGCCTGTACCTCGAGCGCGTCGACTACTAACCCGGGGAACAATCGTCACACTTTCGACACGCGCGGACACTGTTCGCGCGTCAGCGAGCCCGCTACCCTCAACCTCATCCCCTTTGGGTGGGTGGGGGTTGGGGATGGAGCCCCCCCAGGCGGCCCCGGGCCGCGGGAAGCCGCCCAGAGGCGCTCGGTACGATCAGCATCGTGCGCTTTCCAGTCGTCCTCTTCGACCTCGACGGCACGCTGATCGACTCCGGGCCGATCATCCTCGCGTCGTTCCGCCACGCCGCGAGCACGGTGCTCGGCCGCGAGCTGGCCGACGAGGAGCTGCTCGCGCACGTCGGCGGAGGCTCGAACCTCCACGAGCAGATGCGCGTGATCGCACCCGACCGTGTCGACGAGCTCATCCACAGCTACCGGGCACACAACGAGCCGCTTCACGACACGCTCCAGCCCTGCTCCGGAATCCTCGACCTCCTCGACACGCTGAAGGCGGAGGGACGGCGGCTCGGGATCGTGACGGCGAAGCGCCGCCTGACCGTCGAGATGGCGTTCGAGCGGCTGCCGCTCGCCGGCTACTTCGAGGCCGTCGTCACCTCCGACGACTCTCCGCGCCACAAGCCCGACCCCGAGCCGATCCGCATCGGCCTCGAGCGGCTCGACGCCGCCGCGGACGAGGCCGCGTACGTCGGCGACTCGCCGTTCGACGTCGCCGCGGCGAGGGCGGCAGGGGTATACGCCGTCGGCGTCACCTGGGGCAAGATCCACCGCGCCGACGCGCTCGCGGACGCGGACGTGGTCGTCGACACCTGCGAGGACCTCCTTGGCGTCCTCTGACGGTGTGCGCGCCGACGAGCTCCGCTCGCTGCTGAAGCGCTACTCGTATGCGTACTACGTGCTCGACGACCCCGAGGTCTCCGACGCCGAGTACGACCGGCTCTTCGACGAGCTCGTCGAGCTCGAGCGCGGCGAGGACGAGATCCCGCCGGACTCGCCGACCCTGCGCGTCGGCGCGCCGCCCTCGGACAAGTTCCGGAAGGTCGACCACCTTGCGCCGATGGGCTCGCTCGAGAAGGTCACGACCGAGGAGGCGATCCTCAAGTGGGCCGAGGACGTGCGCAAGCGGCTCGACTCCGACGAGCCGGTCGCCTACGTGATCGAGCCGAAGATCGACGGCTCGGCGGTCTCGCTCGTCTACGAGAACGGCGTCCTCCTGCGCGGGGCGACCCGCGGCGACGGCGCGCGCGGCGAGGACGTCACGGTCAACCTCCGCACGATCCGCTCGATCCCGCTCTCGCTCACGCTGCCGGACGGCGAGCCGCCGCCGCCGCTGCTCGAGGTCAGAGGCGAGGTCTACTTCCCGCTGTCGGGCTTCCGCCGGCTGAACGAGCAGCTCGTCGCCGAGGGGAAGAAGGCCGCCCCGAACCCACGCAACGCCGCCGCAGGGACGGTGCGGCAGCTCAAGTCCGAGATCACCGCGTCGCGGCCCCTCGCGATCTGGGTCTACGGCTCCGGCTATCGTGAGGGCGTCGAGCTCGAGACGCACGTGGGGATGCTCGAGTGGCTGCGGGAACGCGGCTTCCGGACGAACCCGTTCGCCGAGCGGCTCGATACGATCGAGGAGGTCGCCAGCGCCTGCGCGGAGTGGGAGCGCCGTCGCGTCGAGCTGGACTACGAGATCGACGGGATCGTGATCAAGGTCGACTCGCTCGACCAGCAGGAGCGTTTAGGCGCGCTCCACGAGCGGCCCCGTTGGGCGCGCGCGTTCAAGTGGGCGCCGATGACAGCCGAGACGAAGCTCCTCGGGATCCACATCCGCGTCGGGCGCACGGGCGCGCTCAACCCGTGGGCGCAGCTCGAGCCGGTCGAGGTGGGCGGCGTCACCGTCTCGACCGCGACCCTGCACAACGAGGAGGACATCAACCGCAAGGACATCCGCGAGGGCGACACCGTGATCGTCCAGCGCGCCGGCGACGTCATCCCGCAGGTCGTCGGCCCGGCCGGCCCGCACGCGCGCGGGACGAAGCCGTTCAGGATGCCGGCCCGCTGCCCGCTCTGCGACGCGGAGATCGTCAAGCCGGAGGGCGAGGCGATGCACCGCTGCCCCAACCCGCGCTGCGAGTCCCGCGGGCTCGAGACGCTGATCCACTGGGTCGGCGCGGCGATGGACATCGAGGGGGTCGGCGAGCAGCTCGTCCGGCGGCTCTGGCGCGAGGGGATCGTCACCTCGATGCCCGCGCTCTACCGGCTCGACGAGGAGAAGTTGGCCGCGCTCGACGGTTACGGGGAGATTTCCGCCCGCAACGCGATCGAGTCGATCGAGCGGTCGAAGTCCCGCCCCTTCCGCCGCGTCCTCTACGGGCTGAACATCCCCCAGGTCGGCTGGGTCACGGCCCAGAACCTCGCGCGCGAGCTCGGCACGATCGACCGGCTCCAGGAGGCGAGCCAGGAGGAGATCCAGCAGGTGGACGGGATCGGCCCCGACCGCGCCGAGGCGATCGTCGAGTGGTTCTCGGACGAGCAGAACCGGGCGCTCGTCGCGGAGCTCCGCGAGCTAGGCCTCCAGCTCGAGGCCGGGGAGGAGGAGCGGCCGAAGGAGGGCCCGCTGACGGGCTCGAGCTACGTGATCACCGGCACGCTCGAACGGTACTCGCGCGCCGAGGCGCAGGCGGCGCTCGAGCAGCTCGGCGCGAAGGTCTCGGACAACGTCTCGAAGAAGACGACGGGCGTGATCGCCGGCGAGAGCCCCGGCTCGAAGGTCGCGAAGGCCGAGAAGGCCGGCGTCGCGATCCTGACCGAGGACGAGCTCGTCGCGCTACTGGGCGGCTAGGAGCTGCGCGACCCGGTCCTGTGCGTGGCGGGCCCACCAGAGCGAGAGCGGATGGCCGTTCTGGAGGATCGCGAAGGCGAAGCGATCTCTGACGTAACCCGACAGCGCCGAGGCGATCGCCGTTGTTCCCGTCTTCGCCCGGACGGCCCCGCGCGCCGGGCCGCGGCGCAGCCGGTGGTCGAGCGTGCCGTTCACTCCCGCGACCGGGAGCGCGGCGGTGAAGACCTCCTGGAGGTCGGGATCGGACCAGGCGAGCCGGAGGATCTCGACGAGCGCGGCCGCGGTCAGCCGGTCGGCGCGTGAGAGTCCGGAGCCGTCGACGATCCGGACGCCGCCGAGCGGGACGCCCGCGTCGCCGAGGACGCGCGTCACCTCGGCCGCCCCGGCCGCCGAGGTGCCCTTGCCCGACATGACCGCGCCGAGCTCCTTCAGCAGCAGCTCGGCCGTGAAGTTGTCGCTCTCGCGGTCCATGAACCGGACGATCTGCTCGAGCGGATCGGATGAGATCGACGCGAGCGGGAAGGCGTTCGCCGTCGCGCGCCGCGTCTCGGGCGGGCCGTCGACGACGATCCCGCGGCGGTGCAGCACCTCCTGGAAGAGCGCGGCCGCCGCCTGCGCCGGCTCGCGGCCGACGACGCCGTGGTAGCGGCCGCGATCGACCGAGAGCGCCGAGAGCGGCGGCGACTCGTCGATGGAGAAGGACGGCTTCCAGCCGGCGACCAGCCGGCGCGCGTCGAAGAACGTCTCGTCGCCGACGATCGAGCCGGTGACGTGCCGGATGCCCGCCTCCCGCAGCTGCGCGGCGAGCGCAGCCAGGCCGGCCGAGGAGAGCGTCGGGTCGCCGTGGCCCTGCAGGACGAGGTTCCCGTCCCAGACCGGTCCGTCCTGGCCGCCCTCGCCGAGCACGACGGTCTGGAAGCGGAACGAGGTGCCGAAGTCTGTGAGCGCCGCGTACGTCACGGCGAGCTTCTCGTTCGAGGCGGGCGCGAGCGTCGCGTGCTCGTTCTGCGCGAAGACCGGCTCGCCGGTGGCGAGGTCGATCACGAGCGCGCTCGACTGCGCCGCCTGGACGTGCGGAACCGCGAGCGCGCGGGCGAGCCGGCCGGGCAGCGCCCCGTCCGTGGCCGGCGCAGGGCCGGGAGCGGTGAGCGCGGCAAGCGTCACGGCGAGAAGCGCGGCTGCCCGCCTCGCGGTCATTCGATCATTTTGCACGTTGCAAGTATGGGTCCTGCCCCGGACGAAAATGAGCCGCGCGGCCCATGTGAGGACCGCCTGAGACGCTGATACTGAACCGCGAGGGCACCCAATGGACGATCGTATGAACAACCTCTACTCCCAGATCCGCGAGCTGCTCGACGAGCCCGAGGGCGCGCCCGCGCGGGACACCGTCGAGCGCACGCTGACCGACGGCTACGCGCAGGCGCTCGCACTGGAGGCGGAGCGCTGGCGGCTCGAGCGGCGCATCGGCGAGGTCGCCTCGATGCTCACCGGCGGCAACGCGGTCGAGAAGACGAAGGAGCTGTCGGGCCTCGCGAAGCGGCTCTCCGGCGCGGACGGCGACCTGACCCACCTGCGCGGGATGCTCGTCTCGCTCCGGCAGCACCACGAGTCGGCGCTGCGCGCCGCCTCCTAGACGATCCCGCTGCGAACCGCGTAGACGGCCGCCTGGATGCGGTTGTCGATCTGGAGCTTCATCAGGATGTTCGAGATGTGGTTCTTGACCGTCTTCGGGCTGATGTGGAGCTCGCCGGCGATCATCGCGTTGTCCTTGCCGTTCGCGATCAGCTTCAGCACCTGGATCTCGCGGTCGGACAGCTCGGCCCGAATCGTCGCGGCGTCCTGCGGCGATGTGCTCGAGGCGCGCACCCGCTGGAGCACCTTCGCCGCGATGTGCGGCGAGACGAGTGACTCGCCGATCGCCGCCGACCTGATCCCCTCCATCAGCTGCTGGATCGAGGAATCCTTGAGCAGGTAGCCGCAAGCGCCCGCGAGGATCGCGTCCATCACGTCGCCGTCCTGATCCGAGATCGTCAGGACGAGCACGCGGGTGAGCGGTGCGACCATCGTGATCTGCCGCGTCGCCTCGACGCCGTTGATCCCGGGCATGTTCAGGTCCATCACGACCACGTCGGGGGCGAGCTCGCGGACGATCCGGAGCGCCTCCTGACCCGCGGACGCCTCGCCGATCACCTCGACGCCCTGCTCCTCGAGCAGTGTCCGCAAGCCCGTTCGGAAGAGGTCGTGATCGTCGACGAGCAGCACACGAGGCGAGACGAGCTCGCTCTCGATTGCGGGTTCGGCTGCGTCGCTCAAGTCTTCGGTACGCCTCGCAGCCAGTGTACTCAGTGCAGCGTGATCGTCACCGTGCGCCGGCCCCAGGCGCGGGCCTGCGCGGCGCTGGGGAACCACAGGTCGATCGTGGCGCCGCGGACCGCGCCGCCGGTGTCGGCCGCGACTGCCTCGCCGTAGCCCGGGATCGTCATGCGGGTGCCGAGCGGGATCACCGAAGGGTCGACCGCGACGACGCCGTAGCCGACCGGGATCCCCGTCGCGGTCGTGCCGCCGAGCGCGTAGCCCGTCGCGGAGACCGTGATCGAGCTTCCTCCCGCGACGGGAGCCGAGGCAGCCGCGTTCGCGCTCGGGGCCGCGGCGGTCGCGGAGGCGGCGACGTCGAGCGGCGGCTGCTCGAGGGTCGCGGTGCGCACCTGGGCGGCCTGCGCGCGCGAGACGAGCGAGGCGATCGACTGCGCGTTCAGCCGCCGCTGCCCCGCGAGGCTCTGGAGATACGCCGCGCGCTCGCTGCGGGTTGCGGCGAGCGAGGCCGTCGTCTCGGCGGCCGCGGCGGCGAGGCGGTCGGCCTCCGCCTGCTGGACCCGGAGCCGGGCGGTCTCCACGGCGAGGCTCGCATGAGCGCCCTTGACCTCCTCGAGCACCGACCGATCCTGGCGCGCGACGGTTCCGAGGTTGTCGATGCCGGCGATCGCCTCGTCCATCGTCTTCGCCCCGAGCACGACCTCGAGCGGGCTGACGTCGCCCTGGTCGTACAGCAGGCGCAGGCGCTCGGCGAGCCGCCGCTCGGAGATCTTGACCGCGCGCCGCGCGACGTCGAGCCGGTGGGCGACGTCGGCGCGATCGCGGCGGATCGCGGCCGCGCGGCTTTGCACCGCAGCGAGCTGCGTGCGCGCGTGCGCGAGGCGGCTGTCGAGCGAGTAGAGGGAGAGCAGCGCCGTGTGCGAGCTCGACGCCAGCCCCGCGTTCCTGGCGCGCAGTGCATCCGCCTGCGCGGGCAGGCCGGTGCCGGAGCCGGCGCCGCCGACTGCGGGCAATGCGAGAACGAACAGCGCGACCGTCGCGAACCCGATCAGACGGCGGCGCCGCAAAGGTGCCTGACCTTCCACGGATGTGGGACCGTAGCACACGGCGTTAACAGATCCGGTCAACATTTGTGACGAATTGGACAATTTCCGGCGAGTTTTAAGCGGGTAATTGTTTGCAGACGTCCGGACCGGCTGGTAGGGTGCCCTCTCGTGTCGTCCCGGCCCCTCCCGGTGCGCCTGTCCTGTCCCCGACATGGGATCTCCCATTAGGGAACGGCTACGACAGGCGTCACTCATAGCTCTCGGAATCGCCGCGGCCCTGCTGGTCGCAGTTCCGGCCACCGCTGACCCCTCCGTGACGGCGAAGCGCGCGGAGGCAGCGCGCGTGCTCGCGGAGATCCAGCGCAGCGACTCGCAGCTCGAGAAGGCGATCGAGGCGTACGACCTCGCGAACGTCAAGCTCGCGCGGATCCAGAAGGATCTCAAGGTCAACGGCCACGACCTCGTCGTCGCCCGGTCGAACCTGAAGGTCGGCCAGAAGACGCTCGAGCGGCGGCTCGTCACGCTCTACGCCTCGGACACCGACAACGCCGGGCTCGAGGTGATCCTCGGGGCCAAGAGCCTCGACGACATGATGAGCCGCCTCGATGCGACGAACCGCGTCTCGAAGCAGGACGCCCGGGTGCTGCACGAGGTCGTGCGCTTCCGCAGCGACGTGATCCGGCGGCAGGCGGAGTTGAAGCGCGCGCGCAGCGAGCAGGGGCAGGTCGTCGCCGACCGCGCGGCGCAGAAGGCGTCGATCCAGTCGCAGCTCGCGCAGCGCCAGCGGATGCTCTCGTCGATCAAGGGTCAGATCGCGAGCCTCCAGGCGGCCGAGCTGTCGCGCCAGCTCCAGATGGCGCGGAGCGCGCGCGCGCGCCTCGGCCAGGTACAGCTGTCTCACCAGGCCGCGCTCGACGAGACCGCCGTCGGTGCGAGCGCCTCGACGCCCGAGGGCGTGTCGGTCGCGCCGCCGTCGACGCACGGCGGGGTCGTCGGGATCGCGATGCAGTATCTCGGCGTGCCGTACGTGTGGGGCGGCTCGACGCCGTCGGGCTTCGACTGCTCCGGTTTCACGATGTACGTCTACGCCCAGGTCGGTGTTTCGCTACCGCACAACGCCGCGGCTCAGTACGGGGTCGGGACTCCCATCTCGAAGGATCAGCTCGAGCCGGGCGATCTGGTCTTCTTCGACGGTCTCGGCCACATGGGGCTGTACATCGGCGGGGGGCAGTTCATCCATGCTCCGCATACCGGCGACGTGGTCAAGATCTCCAGCCTCGACGAGAGCTGGTATGCGTCGACCTACGTCGGCGCCCGCCGGATCTAGGCCTAGGCGTACAGCGCGGCGAGCTCGTCGGCGAAGTGCTCCGCGCAGACCTTGCGC
>DAISLG010000077.1:0-9514 GCA_036820565.1 Gaiellaceae bacterium
CGTGGAGGCAGCTGCGGAACGCGTTGGCCGAGCTTTTCGCCGCGTGCGCGCACTCGGCCTGGATCCCGGCCGGCGTGGCGTCGCTCGAGACGAAGACGTCTCCCTCGGCCTCGCCGGTCGCGCTGCGCGTGGACGGCCCGCCGGGGTTCCGCTCGATCCAGGCCGCGCGGTACGGGTGGAACTCCGTTTCCTCACCGTGCTCGGCGTAGTGGTCGCAGTCCCAGACCCAGGAGCCGAGCACCGTCGCGCGGTCGCCGGCGGCGGGCCACGCGAACATCGGGAAGGAGCCGGTCTCGCGCTCGAGGTGGATCGAGCCGGCCGCGGGCGTCTCGTCGCGGCTCGTCCCGGTCAGCGCGTCGTAGGCCGGGTCGACCTTCAGGTCGATGTTGAAGTCGTACGAGCGGTGCGTGATCGGATCGTCGGAGCTCGCGATCCGCGCCGCGAGGTACGGCAGCGTCTTCGACTCGATCCGGCCGCTCGCCCACTGCGGCGCGGGCGGCGGGCCGGAGGCGGGCGCGTCCTTGTCGTTGACGTAGACCCAGTTCGGCGCCATCCCGGTGTAGATCGCGGTCGTGTCGCGCTTGCAGCCGTCCGCTCCGGCCTGGCGGTTGGGGTCGGGCTTGAGCGTCTCGGCGAGCGCGACCGCGGCGAGCGCGGCGAGCGCCACGGCGACTGCAAGGACGATGCGCTTCACGGGCGGATGATGACAGGCGTGCCCGCGGGGGTCGCCTCGAACAGCCGCCGCAGCACCGGGTTCGGCAGGCGGATGCACCCGTTCGAGACCGCACGGCCGATCGACCACGGCTCGTTCGTCCCGTGGATCGCGATCGGCCCGCCCTGCGTCCAGCCGGTCAGCACGTTGGAGAACGCGGAGACGCCGATCGCGCCGGGCCCGTACGGCCCGGAGGTGTCGGCCGGAACGAGGCGCTGGTTGACGTAGAAGCGGCCGGTCGGCGTCGGCGTCGCCGTCGAGCCGACCGCGGTCGTCGCGGAGAGCACGGGCCGCCCCTTCCGGTACAGGACGAGCCGTCGGGCGGAGACATCGACGACGATCCGCGAATCGACGGTCGCGACCTCGACGTCCCGCGCCCGGACGTACCCCGTCGCCCCGTTCGGCTTCTGCGGCAACTGGACGCGGTACCAGGCGGGCTTGCAGCTCGTCTTGACGACGGCGCCGAGGACACCGAACACGATCGGGTACCCGTTGACGTTCAACTTCTCGAAGGACGCGAATCGCGCACCGCCGGGCGCGCGGTAGGCCGCGGCGCGGCTGCGGACGACGGCGGCGTACGCGAGTTTCCGGCTCCCGAGCGCGCGGAACGAGCCGGCGGCGCAGCGCTCCTCGCGCGCCGCGATCACCTTCCCGGTGGTCGACGCGGGGCCCCCGCAGCCGGCGAGGGCGGCGGCGGCGGCGAACAGTGTCGCGATGCGCTTCATCGAGGTATTGTGCCCGGCTTCCGTGAGTCCGGATCCCGGCCCGGCGGGTCGGGGGCGGCCGGACGGCTCCTGCGTCGCGGCCCGCCCGACCGCTCCTGGCCCTACCCTGTCCGGGCGATGATCGTCGCCCACCTCGACCTCGACGCGTTCTTCGCCGCGGTCGAGGAGCTCGAGAGCCCGGAGCTCCGCCGCAGGCCGCTCGTGGTCGGGGGCGACCCGCACGGCCGGGGTGTCGTCGCGACCGCGAACTACGAGGCGCGCAAGTACGGGATCGGCTCCGCGATGTCGTGCGCCGAGGCGCTGCGGCGGTGCGGCCACGCCGTGTTCGTCCGCCCGCGGCACCCGCTCTACAAGGAGTACTCGCAGGACGTCTGGTCGACCGTGCGCGAGATCGTCCCGACGATCGAGCGAACCGGGATCGACGAGGGCTACCTCGACCTCGGCGAGATCGCGCGTGACTTCGCCGAGGCGCGCGCGCTCGCCGAGGCGGTGCAGGCGACGGTGCTCGCTCGGACGCGGCTGACGTGCTCGATCGGCGTCTCCACGTCGAAGGTCGTGGCGAAGGTCGCGAGCGACCGGCGCAAGCCCGCGGGTCTGACCGTGGTGCGACCCGGCGGCGAGGCCGCGTTCCTCGCCCCCTTTCCGGTGCGGCTGCTCCCCGGCGTGGGCCCGCGCTCCGCCGACCGGCTCCGGATCGCCGGGGTCGAGACGATCGGCCGGCTCGCAGCGCTCGAGGACGACGGGCTCCGGCGCATCCTGCCCGGCCGCGTCGGCGGGCTGCTCCGGGACCGGGCGCGCGGGATCGACCCACGGCCGCTCGAGCTCTCGACGGAGCGGATCTCGATCAGCACGGAGGAGACCTTCCCGCGCGACGTCGGCGACCTCGAGCAGCTCCACGACGAGCTGCGCCGGATGGCCGGGAGGCTGGCCGACCACCTGACCTCGCGGGGCCAGGCGGCGCGAACGGTCACGACGAAGCTGCGCTACCCGGATTTTGCGATCCGGACGCGCTCGACCTCGCTGCCGGTGGCCACCGACGACGCCGCGCGCATCGCCGAGCTCGCCTGCCGGCTGCTCGACCGCGCGCTCGCCGACAGGCCCGGCCCGCTCCGGCTCGTCGGCGTCGGCGTCTCCGGGTTCGAGCAGCACCGCCAACTTGTGCTCGTCCAGGACGTCTGAGTCGTTACACGATCGTCACCCTTTTGCGTGATTCACCGGCCGGATCACGTACTACGCTGAGAGAGAGATGAACTCACCGACACCCCCGATCAAGGTTCACAAGCACGTCGCCGAGCGGCTGCACGTGATGCTGACGCTGGCGGGCGTTCCGTACGAGGGAGAGCGGACGGTCTGCACAGGCTGCCACCGCATCCTCGACGAGCGGCCCGTGCGTCGAGCAGCCGCCTAGCTCTCGAGCTGCGGCCGCGAGTCGAGCTCGCCTTTCGGCGGCCAGCTCGCCATCGCGCGTTCGGCCTGGGCGGCGATCGTGAGAGACGGGTTCACGCCGAGGTTCGCGTTGACCGCAGAGCCGTCGACGACGTGAAGGCCGGGCGCTCCGAGCACACGGTGGTAGCGGTCGACGACGGCGCCGACGCACGCGCCGCCGAGGATGTGCGCGGTCGTCGGCGTTCCCAGGAGCACCTCGTTGACCGAACTGCCGGCGTGCCCGTCGACGAGCTCTGCCGCGATCCGGGCCGCCTCGTTCGCCACCGCGATCCGGCCGGGCGCGCTCGACTCCGACGTCGTCAGCCGGCCGCGGCGCAGGGTGACCCGCATCGCGTTCGGGCGGCTCTGCATGACGAGCAGGATCACGGTGCGCTCCGACCAGCGGTGGAGCCACAGGCTTCGGAGGAAGGCGAGCGGGTGACGGGCGACCGCGGCGAGGAAGCGAACCGGGCCGGGCTCGTCGACGAGGATCGTCCCGAGGAGACCCATCAGGTTCGAGCCGCGGCCGTAGCGCACGGGCTGGATCTGCGTCTCGGCGTCCGGCCGGATCGAGGACGTGATCGCGACGCCGCGGGAGTAGTCGACCTTCGCGGTGCGGGCAGAGGCGCCGACGATCACCTCCGAGTTCGTGCGCACGTCCTCGCCGACGCGCGGCCCGCCGAGCCCCGAGCGGAGCAGCAGCCGGAGCGTGCCGAGCACGCCGGCCGCGAGCACGACCTGGTCGGCGCGGAAGGGGCCGCGCGAGGTCTCCACCACCCACCCGTCGCCGTCCCTCCGGACGAGCGACGCCTCGTGCTCGGGCAGTACCTCGGCGCCGAGCCGCTCGGCGAGCCACAGGTAGTTCAGGTCGAGCGTGTTCTTCGCGCCGTGCCGGCAGCCGGTCATGCACGCGCCGCGGAGGTCGCAGCCGTTGCGGAGCGGCCCGGCGCCACCGAAGTAGGGGTCGACCCCGTCCTCGCCGAACCAGACGCCGACGGGCGTGCGCTCGAAGGTCTCCGCCACTCCGAGCCGCTCGGCGACGCCGCGCAGGACCGCGTCCGCCGGTGTGTCGCCCGGGAAGGTCGTGACGCCGAGCATCCGCCGGGCCTCGGCGTAGTGCGGCACGAGCTCCGCGGCCCAGGCCGGATCGTCCCAGACGTCCGGGGGCGGCTCGTAGAGCGTGTTCGCGTAGACGAGCGAGCCGCCGCCGACGCCGGCCCCCGACAGGACGAGCACGTCGCGCAGGAGCGTGACCCGCTGGATGCCGTGGCAGCCGAGCCGCGGAGCCCAGAGGTAGCGGCGGACGTCCCAGCTCGTCCGCGGGAAGTCCTCCGGGCCGAACCGCCTGCCTGCCTCGAGCACGGCGACGCGATAGCCCTTCTCCCCGGCGCGGAGGGCGGCGACGCTGCCGCCGAACCCGCTCCCTACGACGACAACGTCGAACGAACGCACTCGAGCACCTCCCCCGCCGCGCCGTCGATCCGCAGCGTCGCGACGCCGTCGTAGGGCGTCGGCCCGCGGTTCACGATCGCGAGCCGCCCGCCCCCGTCGAGCGTCTCCTGCGGTAGCCCAGCGACCGGGTGGACCTCGAGTGACGAGCCGACGACGAGCAGGAGCGCCGCTCGCCGGGCGAGCTCGGTGGCCCGCTCGATCGCGGCTTCGGGCAGGAGCTCCCCGAAGAAGACGACGTCCGGCTTGAGCACCGCCCCGCACCGCCCGCACCGAGGCAGCGGCAGCATCGCCGCCACGTCCGCTCCCTCGTAGCTGAAGCCACATTCGAGACACGACGCCGTGCGGATCGACCCGTGCACCTCGATCACGTCACGCGAGCCGGCGCGCTCGTGCAGCAGGTCGATGTTCTGCGTCACCACCGCCTGCACGAGACCGAGGCGCTCGAGCGCGGCGATCGCCCGGTGGGCCGCATTCGGTTCCGCCTCCGTCAACGTCGTGATCCGCGGAGCGTAGAAGTGCCAGACCCGCGCCGGGTCGCGGCGGAACGCGTCGATCGACGCATACTCCATCGGATCGATGCCGGCCCAGATCCCGGTCGGCGAGCGGAAGTCCGGGATCCCACTCTCGGTCGAGACCCCGGCCCCGGTGAGAACGACGCACGGCTGCGACTCCCGGATCAGGTCTGCGAGAGTCTCGGCGTGCACGGGTTCCACTTTGCCACCGAAGTCAGCGTGCGGTTCGCGGAGACGGACGCGCAGGGGATCGTGCACAACGCGAACTACCTGATCTGGTTCGAGATCGCGCGGGTCGAGTACCTCGAGCGGTACGCCGGCGGCTACCAGTCGCTGCGCGACCAGGGCATCGAGGCCCTCGTGCTGGAATCGCACGCGCGCTACGTTACCCCCGCCCGCTTCGCCGACCGGCTGCTGATCCACGCGCGCTGCGGCGAGGTTCGGGGTGCCCGCTTCCGCTACGACTACGCGGTCGAGCGGGGCGGCGAGACGATCGCGGACGGCTGGACGACCCACGCGTGCGTCGACGCCGTCGCCTTCGCGCCGACGCGCGTACCGGCGTGGCTCGTCGATGCGATCGCTACGGCTGAGGCACCGGCTGACGGTCGGCCGGCGTCGGCGCCTCCGCAGGCACCCCCGGCTTCGGCGTAACCGGCTTCTCCGGCTTCGGCTTCGTCCCGACGCGGACGAGCTTCGGCTCGGCGCGGTACGACGAGTACCACGTCGTGTCGTACAGCAGCTTGCCGCTCGGCGCGTAGACCCGCCGGTGCACGCTCGTCGCACGCGACGGCTCGCCCAGGTCGTCGACGACCGCCTTGCCGGCGGGAAGCGCCGGGTCGTCGGTCTTCTTGACCGGCGGCGGGGCTGTCTCGACGAGCGGCGCAGTCTCACTCTCGACCCTGCGGTTCTGCTGCGTCCCGTAGATGTTCACCGTCAGCGACGACGAGCCGACGAAGGTGCGCAGGAGCAGCCAGTGCGGCGTGTCGTTCTTGAACCGCAGGTCGGTGTCCGGGTAGTTCACGGTGGCATCTCGGCCGAGCGGGTAGTGGCTGATGTAGAGCGCGTGATTCGTCCGCGCCGTGATCGACACGCCCGCCTCGTAGGCGGCGTTGAAGACGGTCGTCGAAACCTGGCAGACGCCGCCGGCGAGTCCGCTGGCGAGCTCTCCGTTGATGATCACGGGCGCCTCGAGGAAGCCCTTCGCCGCGGTGCGCTCGCCCGTCGTACCGTTGAACGAGAACTCGGCGCCGGGGGCGATCAGCGCACGATCGATCAGGTGCGCGACGAGCTGGACGTTGTGGATGCGGTTCGGATCGCCGCCGTAGAAGGTCTCATAGCTGCCGACGACGCCGGTGATCCCCATCGCCTGCGCTTGGCGCGTCGTCCGCGACGGCTGCTTCTCCGCGACCGCGAGCTCGGCGACCCGCGCCCCGCCGATGCTCGCCGCCCGCATGACGGCGTCGGTGGTCGCGGTGACGTCGAGCAGGAAGCCGGGCTTCGCCGGCACGATCCGGATCCCAGCGCTCGTCACGGCGAAGTCGGCATTCCGCGGAGGCCGGTCGACGACGTGCGCGAGACGCGCGAAGTACCTGTCCGCGTCCGGGCCGCCGAGCCGCACCTGCGTCCGCCCCGCGGCGGGCAACTCGAGCATCTCGGCGAGACGCCAGCGCGGCAACCGCCAGCTCGTGCCGTCGAGCGTCAGCCGGACACGTGCGGAGACGATCGTCCGGGCGGTGTCCTGCGCGGGGCGCAGGTCGGGGACGGTCACCGTCGGCGGATCGCTGCGGACGGGCAACGCGACGGGTGTCCTGGCGAACCCGGCGAGGCCGCGGACGATCACCGCCGCGGCGGCGGACCGGTCGAGAATGCGCCCGGTCTGCCCGGGCACGGCGATGAAGCGAAGGCCCTTCCGAACCAGGGCGGCCTCGCGGTGGGGCTGGTCGATCAGCGCGGCGAACTGCCCGATCTTGTAGGTGAGTGCGGCGTCGTACGCCCGCGCGGGCGGGACGACGTCGGCGTCGAAGAACCGCAGGCGCAGACGGCGGTAGCCGCGCACGAAACCGAAGCCCTCGCCCTCGCGCCGGGCGGTGGCGATCGCCGCGCGCCAGTCGACCTTGACGCCGAGCTGGACGGGGCGGAGCTTCCAGCGGTGCGCTCCTGCGGTGAACGTGACCGGCACGTCCCGCAACGCACTCGATCGCCGCTCGAGCACGCCCTCGGCGTTCTTCGGCGTCATCCCACCGACGTCGACGCCGGCGATTCGAATGCCGTCGGGAAGCGTCGCCGCCGAGCCCGCGAACCAGGCGCCGAGCATCAATCCGACCGTTGCGACCGCGACCCCTCCGCTCACGGCCCGCAGCCAGGTCAGCCGCCAAGGCACCGCGCGACGGCGGCGGATCCGGACAACCAGCGAAGTCGCGCGGGCGCTCAAGCGTGAAAGTGTAGCGGCGGTTTTCGGGGGCTCAGGAGCCGCGCAGGTACATGCCGATCACGTGCCGCTGGATCTCCGACGTGCCCTCGACGATCTGGAACACCTTTGCGTCGCGCATCCACTTCTCGACGGGGTGGTCGCGCATGATCCCGGCGCCGCCGAGGACCTGGACGGCCTCGGTCGTGATCTTCATCGCGCTGTCCGCGGCGAACGCTTTCGCGTACGACCCGAGCAGCCCGGCGTCCTCGCCACGGTCGACTGCGTCGCACGCGCGCCAGATCAGCAGGCGGGCGGCCTCGATCTCCATCGCCATGTCCGCGAGCTTGAACGACACGCCCTGCTTCGCCAGCAGCGGCTTGCCGAACGCGTGACGCTCGCGCGCGTAGGCGCACGCGTACTCGAACGCGGCGCGCGCGACGCCGAGCGCTCCTGCCGCCACCTGCGGCCGCGAGACCTGGAAGAAGTCCATCGCGATCGCGAACCCGGCGCCCTCCTCGCCGAGCAGCCGGCCGGCCGGGATGCGCGCTCCGTCGAGGACGATCGAGCCGGTGTGCGACGCCCGCAGGCCGAGCTTCTGCTCCTTGCGGCCGGCGAGGACGCCGGGGTCCCCCGCCTCGAGGAAAAAGGCCGTGATCCCTCCGTCCGTCTTCGCGAAGACGATCGTGACGTCGGCGATCCCGCCGTTCGTGACGTAGCACTTCTCACCGTCGAGCACGTACTCGTCGCCGTCGCGCCGCGCCATCGTCTGGATCGCCGCCACGTCCGAGCCGGCCCCGGGCTCGGTGAATGCGATCGCCGCGAGCGTGCCCTGCTCGGAGGCGAGCAGCGGCAGATACCGCGCGCGCTGCTCCTCCGTCCCGTACGAGAGCAGCGGCCGGACGGGGAACATCGTCGCCTGGATCGTCGTGGCGAGCCCGGCGCAGCCCCACGAGAGCTCCTCCGCGATCAGCGCCGCCGTGATCGAGTCGACACCGCCGCCGCCGTGCTCTCGCGGGACCGCATACGACGTCAGCCCGAGCGCCGCCGCCTTGGCGAGCAGCCCGGGTGGGAAGTCGTCGCGCGCGTCGCAGTCCGCCGCGATCGGTCGCAGCTCCCGCTCCGCGAAGTCGTGCGCGAGCGCCTGAAGCTCCCGCTGCTCCGGCGTCGGCCGGAACGAGATGCCCGGAGCTGTGGAGAGAACGTCACTCATTCGTCACTCTTCGGACACGGACACGACACGATTTCCGCGATAGGCTGGAAGGAAGGAGGGCGGGGTCGGACTCCCGTCTCACGGGCGCGCGCGTCTACCTAGAAGACGAATAGCTCGACGCCGCCGCTCACGTTCAGTTGGACGCCCGTGATGTACGAGGCGAGGTCCGAGCAGAGGAACGCGATCGCGTTGGCGATGTCCTGCGGGTCGCCGGGCTTCTTGAAAACCGTCCGGTCGACGATCCGCTGGTTCATCGCGGCGTTGCCGAAGTTGTACGCCTCGGTGCCGATCACGCCCGGCACGATCGCGTTCGACGTGATCCCGTGCTTGCCACCCTCCAGCGCGAGCGTGCGCGTCAGACCGAGGATGCCGGCCTTCGTCGTCGAGTAGCTCGCCTGGCCGAAGCCGCCGAGGGTGCCGGCGACGGAGGCCATGTTGACGATCCGCCCCCATTTCCGCTCCTTCATGTGCGGCCAGACCGCCTGGGCGCAGTTGAAACCGCCGGTCAGGTTGACGCGGAGGTCGCGCTCCCACAGCTCGATGCTCTGGTCGTGGAACTGCCCGACGTGGTCGAGCGTGCCCGCGTTGTTGATCAGGATGTCGACGGAGCCGAACTCCTTCACCGTCCGCGCGACGACGGCGTCGACCTGCTCGCGGTCGGTGACGTCGCACTTGATCGCCGCCGACCGCCGGCCCATCTCCTGGATCTCCTTCGCCGTAGCCTCCGTGAAGACGAGGCCCTGGGCCTTCGCGACCTGAGCGAGCATCCCGTAGCGCTCGGCGGTCTCGGTCGACTCGTCCGACTCCACCTGGATGTCTGCGATCACGACGTCCGCGCCCGCGCGCGCCAGCGTCAGCGCGTCGGCGCGGCCGAGGCCGCGCGACCCACCGGTGACGAGTGCGACACGCCCGCTGAGGTCGATCTCGAGTGCCATCGCCCTAGTCTCGCGGGAGGAAGATCTCTTTTGCAATCACGAGGCGCTGGATCTGCGACGTGCCCTCGTAGATCTGGAAGAGCTTCGCGTCGCGCATCAGCTTCTCGACCGGGTACTCCTTCATGTAGCCGTA
>DAISLG010000078.1:0-9375 GCA_036820565.1 Gaiellaceae bacterium
TTTGACAACATCTCTCTCGACCTCATCTACGGCATCCCCGGCCAGAGCGCCTCCGATCTCGACCGCGACCTCGCCGCCGCCCTGGCGCTCGAGCCCGAGCACCTCTCGTGCTACGAGCTGGAGGCGAAGCCTGGCACCCGGTTCACGCACGCGCACGGCGACGAGCTGGCGCGCCAGGCGGATGCGATGGAGTCCTACTTCGAGCGCGTCGTCGAGACGCTGACAGCGGCCGGCCTGCGCTGGTACGAGACGGCGAACTTCTGCCGCGTCGATGCGCGCGATCTTCGTTCGCGGCACAACCTCGCCTACTGGCTCGGACGGGACTACCTCGGGATCGGCGTCGGCGCGTTCTCGACAATCGAAGGCGTTCGCCGGCACAACCTGCCGAGCGTCTCGCGCTACCTCGACGCGATCTCGCGAGGAGAGGCTCCGCCGCGCGAGCACGAGCCTCTCGCCGAAGGTGTCCGGGCGGCGGAGCGCGTGATGCTCGGGCTCCGGCTCGACGAGCCGCTCGCGACCGCGGGCCTCGAACGCGTGCTCGACGGCGCCGCGGTCGAGCGGATGGAGCGGCTCGGCCTCGCCCAGCGGACGGGCGACTCGCTCCGGTTGACCCACCGCGGCCGCTTCGTCGGCGGCGGGGTCACGGCCGAGCTGCTCGTCTAAAATGCCTGCAAATGCTCGCTGAGCTCACTGCCAGGCAGCGCGAGATCCTGCGGTGCCTGATCGAGGAGTACGTCACGACCGGCCAGCCGGTCGGGTCGAAGCACCTCGTGGAACGGTCGGGGATGACCGTCTCTCCCTCGACGGTCCGGAACGAGCTCGCGGAGCTGGAGAGCCGCGAGCTGCTGACGCACCCGCACACCTCGGCGGGCCGCGTCCCGACCGAGCGCGGCTACCGGTTCTACGTCGACGGCCTGCTGGAGCGACAGGAGAGCCGGCCCGCCGACTTCCCGCTCGACCTGACCGCGGTGCGGAGCGAGGTCGAGTCGGCGCTCCAGGCGACGACGGAGATGCTGTCGCAGGTCACGCGCCTGCTCGCCCTCGTCTCGGCGCCGCCGATCGCGACCGCGACGGTCAAGCACGTCGAGGTGCTGCTGCTCCAGCCCCAGGTGGCGATGGTCGTCGTGATCACCTCGACCGGCGGCGTCGCGAAGCACGTATTCGGCTTCGACGAGCCGATCGACCAGGGTCTTGCGAGCTGGGCCGGCGAGTACCTGAACGAGCAGGTCGCCGGGCTCAAGCCGGGAACGAGGATGATCCGCCGGCGGTTCGAGGATCCGAGCCTCTCCCCGCGCGAGCGCGCGTTCCTCGACGCGCTCAGGCCGGCGTTCAGCGAGGCCGAGGGCGCCGACGAGCAGCAGCTCTACGTCGGCGGCGCGGCGGGACTCCTCGAGGACGTCCGCGCCGACGAGATCGGCACCTACCGAGACGTGCTCGACGTGCTCGAAAAGCGGGCCGCGTTCCTCGACGTGCTCGCCCAGTCGCTCGACCCGAGGCGGCCGTTCGTCCGCGTCGGCGAGGAGTTGGAGCACCCCGCGCTCCGCCGGCTCGCGCTCGTCGGCGCGTCGTACGGCCTCGCGCACCGCACGCTCGGCGCCGTCAGCATCGTCGGCCCGCTGCGGATGGACTACGACAAGGCGATCCGCACCGTCCGCTCGGCGGCCCACGAGCTGTCGCGGTTCGTCGAGGACGTCTACGCCGACGAGTAGCGCCCGAGCCCGCGGCTACCCTTGACCGGATGGCGACGACGGAACGAGACCTCTACGAGCTGCTGGGCGTCGAGCGCGCCGCGAGCGAGGGCCAGATCAAGAAGGCGTTTCGCGCGCGCGCACGCGAGCTGCACCCCGACGTCTCGACGGAGCCGGACGCGGAGGAGCGCTTCCGCGAGGTCGTCGAGGCGTACGAAGTGCTGTCGAACGCGGAGGCGCGCGGGCTCTACGACCGCTACGGGCACGCCGGGCTGAAGACGAGCGGCTTCACTCCGACGCACTTCGATCTCGGCAATCTCGGCGACTTGTTCTCGGCGTTCTTCGGCGACGACGCGTTCGGAGCCGGCGGTCGCGGCGGGCGTGCGCGCGGCAGCGACGTCGGCGCCCAGATCGAGATCGAGCTCGTCGAGGCGGCCCGGGGTGTCGAGCGCGAGGCCCGGTTCGAGGTCGCCGTCGCGTGCTCGGTCTGCGCCGGCGACGGGGTCACCCCCGGCACCGGCACGACGACGTGCCCGGATTGCGGCGGCGCGGGCCGGCTCCAGCAGGTCTCGCGCACGGTCTTCGGCGAATTCGTGCGCACCCACGCCTGCGGTCGCTGCTCCGGCACCGGCCGGCTGGTCGAGCATCCCTGCGAGACGTGCGAGGGAGCCGGGCAGGTGCTCGAGGAGCGCACGCTCGACGTCGAGGTCCCGGCCGGCATCCACGACGGCCAGCGCATCCGCCTCTCAGGCGAGGGGCACGCGGGCAGGATCGGAGGCGGCGCGGGCGACGCCTACGTGCAGGTGCGCGTCAAGCCGGACCCGCGCTTCGTACGGGAGGGGAACGAGATCTTCTCGACCGTCGACCTGACGATGACCCAGGCCGCGCTCGGCGCGAAGGTCGCCGTTCCGACGATCGCCGGGGAGGAGGAGCTCGAGTTCGAGCCCGGCACTCAGCCCGGCGAGGTGCGCGTCCTGCGCGGCCGCGGCATGCCCGTCCTCCAGGGATTCGGCCGCGGTGACCACCGCGTGCTCGTGAACGTCTCGATCCCGCGGCACCTGACCGACGAGCAGCGCGGCCTGCTCGACGAGTTCGAGCAGCGGTCCGGCGAGGACACCTACCGCGCCGACGAGGGCTTCTTCGACAAGCTCAAGAGCGCGTTCCGCTGAGCGAGCTCCGCCGCGTCTCGATCACGGTCCCGCAGCATCGCGCCGAGGCGACGCGCGCGCGGATGATCGAGCTCTTCCCGGAGGGCTTCGAGGAGGTCGAGCACGCGGACAGTGTCGAGCTCGCCGCCTACACGAACGCCGGCGGGGAGGAGCGGTTGATGCACGCGTTCACCGGAGCGCGCGGCGCCGACGTCGAGGACGGCTGGGAGGAGGGGTGGCGTGACTTCCACAAGCCGGTGCGGATCGGTGGGCTCTGGGTCGGGCCGCCCTGGGAGACACCAGACCCCGGCGCCCTCGCCGTCGTGATCGATCCGGGCAGGGCGTTCGGCACCGGCGGCCACCAGACGACGCGGCTCTGCCTCGAGCTGCTGCTGGAGCTCCCGCCGGGCAGCCTCGTCGACGTCGGCTGCGGCTCGGGCGTCGTCGCGATCGCTGCGGCGAGGCTCGGGTTCGGGCCGGTGGTCGGGCTCGACAACGACCCGGTCGCGGTGGAGGCGACGCTGGCGAACGCCGCCGAGAACGGGGTGAGCGTCGAGGCTCGGATCGCGGATGCGCTCGGCGGCGTGCTGCCCGAAGCCGACGTCTCGGTCGCGAACATCTCGCTCGCTTCGGTGCTCGCGCTCGGCCCGCAGTTCCGCTCGGCGCAGGTCGTGACGTCGGGCTACCTGCTCTCGGAGCGCCCCGACTTCGACGGCTACCGGCACGTCGAGCGGCGGCAGAAGGACGGCTGGGCCGCCGACCTGTACGCGCGCAAAACGCAGTAGAGTCACCGAAATGGCCACGTTCTCGGTCGACTTCCTCGGGTGCAAGGTCTCCCACATCGACGCGCTCGTACGTGTGCGCGCCCACGACGTCGCGGAGGAGGGGATTCTCGCTGCCTGACGAGTGTCTCTTCTGCTCGATCGTCGGCAACGGCACCTACGTCCGCAAGGCGAAGGGCTTCGTCGCGATCGAGGACATCAACCCAAAGGCCGAGGTGCACCTGCTCGTCCTTCCCGAGCGTCATGTCGACACGTTCCGCGACGTCTCGGAGTTCCCCGCGAAGGAGGCGAAGCGGATGCTCGACTTCATCGCGGAGACCGCCGAGTCGGTGGGGCTCCAGGAGTACCGCATCCTCGTAAACGTCGGCCCCGGTGCGGGCCAGACCGTCTTCCACCTGCACTGGCACCTGCTCGGCGGCAAGCTCGATCTTGACAGCCTCCAGAGCCTCGCCGCCGCGCAGGAGGTGGCGGTCCTGTGAGTCTGATCGCGCAGCTCGAGCAGGAGGTGAAGGACGCGATGCTCGCGCGCGACGGCGAGCGCCGCGACACGCTGCGGCTGATCCTCTCGAGCCTGAAGTCGGCCGAGAAGGAGCTCCAGCGGCCGCTCTCGACCGACGAGGAGCTCCAGGTGCTCCAGCGCGAGCGCAAGAAGCGGGTCGAGGCAGCCGAGGCATTCCGCTCCGGCGACCGGGCGGAGAAGGCGGACGCGGAGGAGCGCGAGCTCGCCGTGCTCGAGGAGTTCATGCCGGAGCCGATCACCGAGGAGGAGCTCGAGCGGATCGTCGACGATGCGATCGCCGAGAACGGTGCCACGAGCATGCGCGACATCGGCCGCGTGATGGCGGACGTGATGCCGCAGATCGCGGGCCGAGCCGACGGCGGCGCCGTCAGCCAGCTCGTCCGCGAGAAGCTCGCGTAGCGCACACCTACACTTGAGGTCGTGCAGGAAGTACTCGACGTCTCGAACGAGGTCGCCGCGGAGCTCGCGTCGATCGGCGACAACGTCATCGACGCGCTGCGCGACCGGCTCCGGTGCACGATCGTGCTGCGTGGGAACCGGTTGACGATCCAGGGGGAGGAGGCGGAGGTAGCGGCGACGCGAGCTGTCGTGGACGAGCTCGTCGAGCTCGTCGAGGGGGGACACGAGATCGGCCCGGGAACCGTCGACGCGGTGCTCGGCGCGATCGATCAGGCGGAGGACATCCGCGGCATCCTCGACGATGTCGTCTGGCGTCACCGCGGCAAGAAGATCGCGCCGAAGACGGTCACGCAGAAGGCGTACGTCGACGCGATCCGGAGCTGCACCGTCACCTTCGGGATCGGCCCGGCGGGCACGGGGAAGACGTATCTCGCGATGGCGCTCGCGGTCGCCGCGCTCCAGGAGCGGCAGGTCGCGCGGATCATCCTCACGCGCCCCGCGGTCGAGGCGGGCGAGCGGCTCGGCTTCCTCCCCGGCGACATACTCGCCAAGGTCGACCCGTACCTGCGCCCGCTCTTCGACGCGCTCTACGACATGCTCGACGCCGACAAGCTGACCGCCCACATGGAGAAGGGCACGATCGAGGTCGCGCCGCTCGCGTTCATGCGCGGCCGCACCCTGAACGACTCGTTCATCATCCTCGACGAGGCGCAGAACACCTCGCCCGAGCAGATGCAGATGTTCCTGACGCGGCTCGGCTTCGGCTCCCGTGTCGTCGTGACGGGCGACGTCACGCAGGTCGACCTGCCGCGCGACCAGGCGTCCGGCCTGATCCAGGTGCAGTCGATCCTCGGCGCGATCGACGGGATCGCGTTCGTCTCGTTCAGCCACAAGGACGTCGTCCGGCACAAGCTCGTCCAGCGGATCGTCGAGGCGTACAAGCTGCACGCGGAGGAGACCGGCACGGCGAGGAAGCGATGATCGAGGTCGAGGTCGAGAACCGCAGCGGCGCCGAGGTCGACACGGCCGCGGCGGTCGAGGTGGCGCGACGGGTGCTCGTCGCGGAGGGGGTCGAGGAGGGCGAGCTCGGGCTGGCGTTCGTCGGAGCCGAGGAGATGCGCGAGCTGAAGCGCGAGCACCTGGGCGTCGACGAGGCGACCGACGTCCTCTCGTTCCCGATCGACGGCCGTGACGCGCTTCCGGACGGGCTGCCGCGCCAGCTCGGCGACGTCGTGCTCTGCCCCGAGGTGGTCGGGGACGAGTGGCGCCTGCCGCTCACCCACGGCGTGCTGCACCTGCTCGGCTACGACCACGGCGACGAGATGGAAGCCCGGGAGCGGGCCCTCGCATGAGCGCCTCCCGCGCCCCCACGGTCTTCGACAGCTTCAACTACGCCTTCGAGGGGATCATCCACGTGCTCCGCACGCAGCGGAACATGCGGATCCACTTCGGCGCCGCGCTCGTTGCGCTGATCGCCGCCCTCGTCACCGACGTGACGAAGATCGAGCTGATCGCGCTCGTCCTCGCCGTCGCATTCGTCCTCATCGCCGAGATGCTGAACACCGCGATCGAGGCGGCGATCGACGTGGCGACGACGGCGTTCGACCCGATGGCGAAGCTCGCGAAGGACATCGCCGCCGGCGCCGTCCTGATCGCCACGGTCAACGCCCTCATCGTCGGTTACCTCGTCTTCTCCGGCAAGGTCGCAGGGAGCTCGTCGCGGCTGCTCGAGCGACTGCGCGACGCGCCGGCTGAGTTGACGCTCGTCGCGCTCGTCGTGACGATCATCGTCGTGATCGCCACCAAGGCCTACACGGGGCGCGGGACGCCGTTGCGCGGCGGGCTGCCGTCGGGCCACGCGGCAATCGCGTTCGCGTGCTGGATGGCCGCGACCTACGTCCTCGGCAGCGCGCAGCACCGCTTCCTCGTCTCGTCTCTGACCCTGATCATGGCGCTCCTCGTCGCCCAGACGCGCGTCGAGTCGGGCGTTCACTCCGCCGCCGAGGTCGCCTACGGCGGGTTGCTCGGCGCCCTGACGACGCTCGTCCTCTTCCAGGCGTTCTCGTGAGCCTCTACGAGCGCGCCGTCGAGATCTCGAAGCGGGCCTACGCGCCGTACTCGAACTACCTCGTCGGCGCGGCGGTGCGCACGCGCGACGGCAAGGTCTTCGAGGGCGTGAACGTCGAGAACGCCGCGTATCCGCTCGGGGTCTGCGCGGAGAAGTCGGCGCTCGTCAAGGCCGTGAGCGAGGGCTACGGACCGGGCGACTTCGAGGAGATGGGGATCACGGCGTCGCCCTGCGGCGGCTGCCGGCAGTGGCTGCACGAGTTCCGGATCGAGCGGGTCACCTACAAGGACCGGGCGGGCGAGGTCGTCAGCCGGTCGGCGGCCGAGCTCCTGCCGGACACCTGGGACTTTTGAGGAGCGGCTTCGTCGTGGTGGCGGGCCGGCCGAACGTCGGCAAGTCGACGCTCGTCAACCGGCTCTGCGGCACAAAGGTGGCGATCGTCTCGGACAAGCCACACACGACGCGCACGCGGATCACCGGCGTCCGCACGACCGACGAGTACCAGCTCGTCCTCACCGACCTGCCCGGCTTCCAGCGCCCGATGGATCCGCTCACGGAGCGGATGCAGCAGACGGTCGACGTCTCGTTCAAGGACGTCGAGGCGGTGCTGTTCGTCCTCTCGGCGCGGGAGCGGATCGGCGCAGGCGACAAGTTCATCGCGAAGCGCGTCTTCGCGCTCGGAGTTCCCGTCGTGATTGCGCTGAACAAGATCGACCGGCTCAAGGCCGGGCACATCGCGACGCAGATGAAGACCGCGGCGGCGCTCGGCGACTTCCACGCACTCCACCCGATCAGTGCGAAGACGGGCGACGGGGCCGATGCGCTCCGCGACGAGCTCGTCGCGCTGCTGCCGGAGGGCCCGCTCTACTTCCCGGCCGGCCAGGTGACCGACCTCCCGCTCGCGGTGCAGATCGCCGAGCTCGTGCGGGAGCAGGCGCTGCGGCTGACGAAGGAGGAGGTGCCGCACGCGCTCACGGCGGAGGTGATCGAGCTGGACGAGAAGCGCGTGCACGTCCGCATCTACACCGAGACGGAGTCCCAGAAGCAGATCCTGATCGGGAAGCGCGGCGCGATGGTGCGCGAGATCGGGACGTGGGCCCGCAAGGGGATCGAGGAGATCGTCGGCCACCAGGTCTTCCTCGAGCTCCAGGTGCGCGCGAGCCCGCGCTGGCGCCGGAACGAGACGATGCTCGAGCGGCTCGGCCTGTGAGGACGGAATCGGCCCCCTCGTCTGTGGATTCTTCGTTGCACTCCCGTTGCGGTCCCGACACACCCGCGTCACGGTTGTCGGGGTACGCTCGAGCGAGTGGGGGCGGGCTTGGGGTCCCCGAGAATGACGCGTCTACCTAGAGCGGACGGCGCGGCGAGACGTACCGCGCTAGCCAGGCGCTGATCGCGTCGGGGCCGTTGCTGCAACCCCGGGCTAGACTCTCGACATGGCCCAGGCTCCGGCGCTTCCGAGAGGCTTCGAGCTCCCGCTCGAGCCGCGCCTGCCCCGGATCGGCTCGATCGACCAGGTCGCCGTCGAGCAGCGCGCCGCCGAGCTCGCGAAGCGCTCGATCAAGAAGGAGGCGAAGATCTTCGCGCTCGAGCTCGCGATTCGGATGTGCGACCTGACGACGCTCGAGGGCGCGGACACCACCGGCAAGGTCTCCGCGCTCGCTTCGAAGGCGATCCGGCCCGACCCGCGCGACGCGACCGTTCCGTCGTGCGCGGCGCTGTGCGTCTACCCGAACCTCGTCGCGACGGCCGTCGAGCGCCTGAAGGGAACCGGCGTCAAGGTCGCGTCGGTGGCGACCTATTTTCCCTCCGGCCAGGCCCCGCTCGAGGTCAAGCTCGCCGAGACCCGCGCGGTCGTCGAGCTGGGGGCCGACGAGGTCGACATGGTGATCGACCGCGGCGCGTTCCTCTCGGGCCGCTACGCGAAGGTCTTCGACGAGATCGTCAAGGTCAAGGAGGCCTGCGGCGAGGCGCACCTGAAGGTGATCCTCGAGGTCGCAGAGCTCGGCACCTACGACAACGTTCGCCGGGCGAGCATCCTCGCGATGGCGGCCGGGGCCGACTTCATCAAGACGTCGACCGGGAAGCTGCCCGGCGCGGCGACCCTGCCCGTCACCCTCGTCATGCTCGAGGCGATCCGGGACGTCCACGAGGAAACGGGCCGCAAGGTCGGGATGAAGCCGGCCGGCGGCATCCGCGAGGCGAAGCAGGCGGTGCAGTACCTCGTCCAGCTGCACGAGACGCTCGGGCCGGAGTGGCTGACGCCCGACCTCTACCGGATCGGCGCTTCCTCGCTGGTCAACGACATCCTGATGCAGCTGCGCAAGCAGCGCTCGGGCGCCTACCAGAGCGGCGACTACTTCACGCTTGACTGACCTGGAACGCAAAGGGGACCGCTCGCCGGTTCCGGCCGACTGGACGTACGCGCCTGCGCCCGAGTCGCGCGAGATCGTCTCGATCGAGGAGCGCTACGGCCTCTTCGTCGGCGGTGAGTTCGTCGAGCCGAAGAGCGGCGAGCACTACACGACGCTCTCCCCGGCCGACGAGGAGCCGCTCGCCGAGATCGCCCAGGCCGGCGCCGGGGACGTTGCGCTCGCGGTCGAGGCGGCGCGCGGCGCGTTCGAGAACGGGTGGTCGTCGCTCGCCGGCTCCGAGCGGGCGAAGTACCTCTTCCGGATCGCGCGCATCCTCCAGGAGCGCGCCCGCGAGTTCGCGGTGCTCGAGTCGCTGAACGGCGGCAAGCCGATCAAGGAGTCGCGCGACGTCGACC
>DAISLG010000079.1:0-9374 GCA_036820565.1 Gaiellaceae bacterium
GGCGAGCCCCCAGCCGAGCGCGAGCATCCAGCCAACGCGCACGCCGACGAGCCGCGCCGCCTCCGGGTTGAGCGCCGCCGCACGCAGGCCGAGCCCGGCCTTCGTGAAGCGGAAGAACGCCCAGACGCCTGCGACGGCGACGAGCGAGACTGCAATCACGCCGATGTCCTGGATCGAGAACGCGACGCCGCCGACGCGGAGCGGCCGCGTCGAGAACGGCCCGTCGAACTGCTTCGCGGCGCCGCCCCAGATCCACGTCGTTACCCCGTTCAGCAGGATCAGCAGGCCGATCGTGAGGATCACGATCGTCAGCACCGGCGCGTTCTCGACCGGCCGGATCACGATCCGCTCGAGCGCGACGCCGCCGGCGAAGGAGAGGACGAGCGCCGCCGCGAACGCCGGCCAGAACGACCAGCCGCGGTCCATCAGCGTCCAGACGAGGTACGCCGAAACGGTCGCCATCTGCCCCTGCGCGAAGTTGATCACCTGCGTCGAGCGGTAGATCAGGACGATCGCGAGCGCGAGCGACCCGTAGATCCCGCCCGACGCGAGCCCGCTCACGACCTGCTGCCAGAACTGGGTCACGTCACTAATACCCGAGGTAGCTCTTGCGTACCGATTCGTGGGCGCGGAGGTCCTCGCTCGGCCCGCCGACCGCGACCTTGCCGGTCTCGAGCACGTAGGCCCGGTGCGACGAGGCGAGCGCGAGGCGCGCGTTCTGCTCGACGACGAGGATCGTCAGGCCCTCGCGCTCGTTCAGCTCGCGCAGGATCTGGAAGATCTCCTTGACCACCATCGGCGCGAGCCCGAGCGACGGCTCGTCGAGGAGCAGAAGCCGCGGCCGGGCCATCAGGGCGCGGCCGATGGCGAGCATCTGCTGCTCGCCGCCGGAGAGGGTGCCCGCCTGCTGGCCCCGCCGCTCGGCGAGCCGCGGGAAGTGGGCGAAGACACGGTCGTAGTCGGCCGCGGCCTCCTTGGTGCGCCGCGTGTAGGCGCCGAGGCGGAGGTTGTCCAGCACCGACAGCTCCGAGAACGTGCCGCGGCCTTCGGGGACGTGCGCGATCCCGAGTCGGGCGACGTCCTCAGGGCCCCGGCGGCCGAGGCTGCGACCGTCGAACGAGATCGTCCCGCTCCGCTTGACCGTGCCGGAGATCGCGCGCAGCGTCGTCGTCTTGCCCGCGCCGTTCGCGCCGAGCACGGCGACGATCTCGCCCGTCTCCGCAGCGAGCGTGACGCCGTGGAGCGCACGAACGGGGCCGTAGCGCGCCTCGACGCCGTCGAGCTCAAGCAGGGCCAAGCAGGCGCTCCCTGATCCGGTCGAGTTCCTCGTCGGCCAGCCCGGCCGAGAGCAGGTAGCCGCGGGCACCGCCGTGGTCGCGCTCGAGCTCCTCGAGCACGTCGCGCATCGCCTCACCCGGCGAGGCCCGGTAGCGCAGCCGCCGCTCGCGCTCGGCCGCGTCCGCCGCCTCCTCGACCCAGCGATCGTCGTAGGCGCGAAGGTGCTGCTCGCTCACCTCGTAGTCGGCGACGACCTCGTCGATCGACACGCCGGCGAGCCGCAGGATGAGGGCGACGACGACGCCCGTCCGGTCCTTGCCGCCGGCGCAGTGCACCAGCACACCGCCCGGCCGTGCGGCCGCGAAGGCGCGGATCGCAGCGGCGAGATTGGCCGGCTCGGCGAGGAGCCAGCGATACGACTCGCGAATGAACCCGGCGGCGTCGGGCGTCGAGTCGGCGAGCGCGACGATCTGGACGAAGTAGTCCTGCCGCGTGCCGTCGATCAGCGGCACGTGAACGACCTCGACCGGGGTGTCGCGCGGCGCGTCGAGGTCGAGCTCCTCCCGGAAGCGAAGGTCGATCACGGTGCGCACGCCGTGCTCGACGACCGCCGCCCAGCCCGCCTCGCTCAGCCCGCGCGGGTTCTCGGAGCGGACGAGCGCGCCGCGCCGCGTCTCGCCTCCGTCCTCGGTGGGCAGGCCGCCGAGCTCGCGGACGTTGACGAGGCCGTCCCAGGCAAGTGTCCTCACGCCGCGTCCTCGACGCCGAGGTAGGCCTCGATCACGGCCGGGTCGGCCTGCACCTCTGCGGGCGTGCCTTCCGCGATCTTCTCGCCGAAGTGGAGCACGTGGACGCGGTCGGCGATGCCCATCACGAGGCCCATGTGGTGCTCGACGAGGAGGATCGTCAGCTCGAAGTCGTCGCGCAGCTTCCGGAGGAACGCGCCGAGCTCGGCGACCTCCTCGTGGTTCAACCCGCCGGCGGGCTCGTCGAGGAGGAGCAGCTTCGGCCGCGCCGCGAGCGCCCGCGCGAGCTCGATCCGCTTTTGGGTGCCGAACGGCAGGGCGCCGGCGATGCGGTTCGAGACGGCCGCGAGGCCGACGTAGTCGAGCGCTTCGAGCGCCTTCGCGCGCACGGGCTCCGCCACGCGCACGTTGTCGAGCACGGACATCGTCCGGAACAGCTCGACGTTCTGGAAGGTGCGCGCCACGCCGAGTCGCGCGATCCGGTGCAGCGGCGCCCGCAGCAGGTTGCGGCCATCGAGCTCGACCGCGCCGGAGTCCGGGCGGTACACGCGCGTGATCACGTTGAAGAGCGTCGTCTTGCCGGCCCCGTTCGGCCCGATCAGCCCGACGATCTGGCCGCGCTCGACGTCGACGGAGACGCAGCTGACGGCGACGATCCCGCCGAAGCGCTTCGTCACGTTCCGGACGGAGAGGAGCGACATCGGCGGCCGGGATTCTAGAGTGCGCCGGTGGAGACGGCCGAGGTTGTGATCGTGGGCGGCGGCGCAATCGGCGCCTCGACGGCAGCGCACCTACTCGAGTTGGGCCTCTCCGACGTCGTGCTGCTCGAGCGCGACACGCTCGGCTCCGGCTCGACCTCGAAGTCCGCAGGCGGGATCCGGACGCAGTTCGCGGACGAGCTCAACATCCGGATCGCGCTGCGCTCGCTCGACGAGTTCCGCCGGCTCGAGGGGATCGACTTCCACGAGTACGGCTACCTCTTCCTGCTCGACGACCAGGGCGACCTGGCCCGGTTCCGCGAGGCGCTCGCGCTCCAGCGGTCCCTCGGCGTCCCCTCGTTCGAGCTGACGCCGGCCGAGGCCGCCGAGCGCGTCCCCGGGATCGAGATCGAGGGACTCGTCGGCGCGACCTTCTGCCCCTGGGACGGCTACGCGACGCCGGAGGCGGTCGTGGGCTCCTACGCCCGCGGCGTCGACGTGCGCCAGGGCTGCGCGGCGGAGCGCATCGTCGTGAAGGACGGTCGCGTCCAGGCGGTCGAGACGACCGCGGGGCCGATCGCGACGGGCACGGTCGTCTGTGCGGCCGGGGTCTGGTCGCCAGAGCTCGCGCGCACCGCGGGCGTCGTGCTGCCGGTGCACGGCGAGCGGCGGCGCGTGTGGTTTTCCCCGCAGGACGGCGGCCTGCCGGAGCGGCTGCCGCTGACGGTCGACTTCTCGACCGGCTTCTACTTCCACCGCGAGGGGCGCGGCCTCGCGTTCGGGGCTCCCGACGCCGAACTCGAGACGGTCGCGCCGTACGCGACGCACCGCCTGCCGCTGCTCGAGGAGCTCCCGGTGCAGTCGTCGTGGTGGGGCTACTACGAGGTCTCGCCGGACAACAACGCGATCGTCGGCGAGGCGGCCGGCGTCTCGCGCTTCCTCTACGCGACCGGGTTCTCCGGGCACGGCTTCCAGCAGAGCCCGGCGGTCGGCGAGTACCTGGCGGAGCTCGTCGCCGGCCGGACGCCGACCCTCGACCTCTCCCCGTTCGACCTCGCGCGGTTCGCACGCGGCGACGAGCGCCGCGAGCTGTTCGTGATCTAGAGCTCGGCCGGGTCGGTCACGGGACGCTTGCAGGCGAAGCTCTCGCAGACGTACACCGCCGGCTTTCCGCCGACGAGGTCGCGGCCCTCGAGCAGCGGCACGCCTTGCGCAGGCCCGAACGCGACGACCGCGTTGGGGTCGAAGCCGCGCAGGGCGGCGCGGGCGACGGCCGAGTCGGGCGGGCCGGCGATCGCGATCTCGCGGTGCGGCGAGAAGTGCAGGTCGAGCGCGCACAGCGCCCAGCCGTAGGCGCTCGGGGTCTGGGTGAGCCCGTTGCGCACGAGGCGGAAGACGGAGACGGCCAGGCGCTCGAGCTCGTCGTCGCCGTAGATCCGGGAGAGGCGAAGCAGCACGTGCGCGAGCATCGAGTTGCCGCTCGGCGTCGGATGGTCGTCGAAGCTCTTCTGGCGCGCGACGAGCTCCTCGCCGTCCGCCGGGGCGAGGAAGAAGCCGCCGCGCTCGTCGTCGCCGAAGAGCTCGACGGCGAGGAGGGCGAGGCGGCGCGCCTCCTGGAGCCGGCGAAGCTCGCCCGTCGCGACGTGGAGCTCGAGCAGGCCGTTCGCGACGTCCGCGTAGTCCTCGAGGTAGCCGGTGTTCTTCGCCTGACCCGCGCGATAGGTTCGGTGGAGGCGGCCGTCGTCGCCGGAGAGCGTCGTCAGCAGGAAGTCCGCCAGGCGCCCGGCCGCGTCGATCCAGTCCGCGCGGTCGAGCCGGCGGCCGGCCTCGGCGAGCGCCGCGAGTGCGAGGCCGTTCCAGGAGGCGATCGCCTTGTCGTCGCGCAGCGGCTTCGAGCGCCGCTCACGCTCGCGGAAGAGCCGCGCCTTCAGCTCGGGGTCGAGCTCGCCGCGGATGATCGAGCGGCCGTGCTCGAACGGCTCGAGCAGCTCCGCCGGCACGCCTTCGTCCTCGGTCCACGTGAACGTCAGGCCCTCGACGCCGTCGGTGTCGGCGTCCTGCGCGGAGGCGAAGCCGCCCTCGTCGAGCAGGAGCTCCCGGAGCATGTACTCGACCGTCTCCTCGACGACCTCGCGGTAGCGCTCCTTGCCCGTCAGCAGCCAGCCGTGCAGGTAGCACGGGACGAGCAGCGCGTTGTCGTAGAGCATCTTCTCGAAGTGCGGCGCGAGCCAGCGCTCGTCGACCGAGTAGCGGTGGAAGCCGCCGCCGAGCAGGTCGTACATCCCGCCGAGGATCATCCCGTCGAGCGTCCGCTCCACCTGGTCGAGCTCGCCGCGTCGCATCAGGAACTCGAGCGTCGACGAGGGCGGGAACTTCGGCGCGCGGCCCCAGCCGCCCCAGCGGTCGTCGAACCCCTGCCGCAGCCCGCGCACCGCGTCGGAGAGGATCGCGGACGACAGCGGCTCACCGGACGGGCGCGCCTCACCGCTCCGGCGAATCGCATCGACGAGCTGCCCCGCCGTGCGCGCGACCTCGCCGCGGCGGTCGCGGTAGGCGTCGGAGATCGCAACGAGCACGTCCCGGAAGCTCGGTAGCCCGTGGCGCGGCTCGGGCGGGAAGTAGGTGCCTCCGTAGAACGGCTCGCCCGCCGGGGTGAGGAACACCGTCATCGGCCAGCCACCCGAACCGGTGAGGCTGACCACGGCCTCCATGTAGACGGAGTCGAGGTCGGGCCGCTCCTCGCGGTCGACCTTCACGTTCACGAACCGCTCGTTCATCAGCGCCGCGGTCACGCCGTCCTCGAACGACTCGTGCGCCATCACGTGGCACCAGTGGCAGGCCGCGTAGCCGATCGAGAGCAGGATCGGCCGGTCCTCGTCGCGGGCGCGCGCGAGCGCCTCCTCGCCCCACGGGTACCAGTCGACCGGGTTGTCCGCGTGCTGGATCAGGTACGGGCTGGTCTCGTCGGCGAGGCGGTTCACGGCGCATCCACATGTCGATTGTGGCAGCCGACGCCACCCTGTCGGCGCTCTAGGCGGAGAGCGCGGCGACCGCGGCGTCCTGCGTCGCGAACGTCTCGAAGAGGCCGGTGAGGCGCGTGAGCTCGAACATCCTGCGAACGTGGTTTCCCTCGTCCGCGCTGAGCACGAGCGCGATCCGGCCCCGCCGGTGAGCGCCGATCAGGACGCTGACGACCGTCGAGTCGACGAAGCCGGACTCCGTGAGATCGACGATCGCGGCGGCGCCTTCGTCACGGGCCGCGCCGAGCGCCTCCTCGATCTGAGGGGCGGTGTAGGCGTGGTGCTCACCCGACAGGACCACGGCGAGGACAGCCGGCGCCGGCCGGCTGAGCGAGAGACCCCTCTCCCGCGCATGTTCCAAGAAACGTGCCCCTGTTCGGGTCGAGGTATGAGCTTCCATCGAACAACGGAGAAGCGCGGGAATCAGATACGGCTCTTGCGGAACTCGATGCCGCGCGCGTGCTGCCGGAAGCCGACCGACTCGTACAGCCGCTTCGGGATCGGGTACTCATCGTCTCCCCGGCAGAGGACGATCGCCGTCTCCGCGCCGGCCTGCCGGAGCCGGTGGAGCGCGAAGAGGTTCACCGCGCGCCCGAGCCCGAGCCGCCGGAAGCGCGGGTCGGTCCCGACGGGCTCGAACTCCCCGACGTGGTTCGCCTCGTCGTACCAGGCGATCACGGACGAGACGAAGCTCCCGTCGGGCGCCTCGACGACGCAGTCGAGCTCGGCCCGGTACGGGTAGGTGGCCATCACCTTCCGGTGGCTCTCGGCCGTGACGCGAGAGGGGTGCCAGGCGGCGCGGTGGACGTTCGCGCGCGCCTCGACGTCGCCTTCGCCGCGCACGGCCCGGAGCGCGAACCCGTCCGGCACGCCGGGCTCCGGCAGCTCGTCCAGGTCGCGGATCATGTACGCGAACCAGGGCCCGCCCTCCACCCGCAGGTAGCCGCGCCGCTCGAGCGCCGCGATCGTGGCGGCATCCTCGGCAAGTGAGGAGGTGACGAACGGCTCGTCGCCCTCGGCCTCCGCCTCGAACCAGTCGAGCACGTCGTCCACGAGCCCGCGCCGCTCCGGGTGGACCTGGAAGTCGAGCGTGTGCGGCAGGTAGAGCCAGCCCCACGCGATGACGGCGCCGCCCTCCTCCCAGAGCTGCCGCCGCCACTCGGGCTCACGGCCGGCGATGCTCGCGTCGGCCCAGGCGACGTCGCCGATGTGGCGCTCGACCTTCGGCCCCTCGAGGCGCCACGCCTCCGAGACGAGGTCTTGCATCCGGCGCAGGTCGGCGGCGGCCGAGTAAGGTCGAGACTGCATGGCGCTCAACACTAGGCTCTGCGATCTCCTCGGCACGCGCGTCCCGATCGTGCAGGCGCCGATCACCGGAGAGCCGGAGCTCGCCCTCGCGGTCGCCGGGGCGGGCGCGCTCGGGATGGTGTCGCTCACGTGGCTCGAGCCCGCCGCGATCCCCACGCTGATGGAGGCTGTCGGCGACGCGACGGTCGCCGTCAACCTCGTGCTGGAGTGGCCGCAGGACGAACGCGTCGAGCTCGCGCTCGAGCACGGCGCGCGGATCGTCTCGCTCGCCTGGGGCGATCCCGCTCCGTTCGCCGAGCGCATCCACTCGGCGGGCGCGATCCTGCTGGCGACGGCGGGCACGGCCGAGGAGGCGCGGCGGTTCGAGGCCGCCGGGGTCGACGCGGTCGTCGCGCAGGGCTGGGAGGCGGGCGGCCACGTCTGGAACGAAGTGGCGACGATGGTGCTCGTCCCGGCGATCGTCGACGCGGTCGACGTCCCCGTGATCGCTGCCGGCGGGATCGCCGACGGCCGAGGGATCGCCGCGGCGCTCGCGCTCGGAGCCGACGGCGCGTGGCTCGGCACGAGGTTCGTCGCGAGCGAGGAGGCGCCGCAGCTGTACAAGGACCGCGTGCTCGAGGCGACCGAGGCCTCGACCGTCTTCGGGATGATCTTCTCCGAGGGCTGGGAGGGCGTCCACCGCACGATCGCGAACGCCGCAACCGCGCAGGGCGGCACCCATCCGGCGAAGTGGACCGGCGACGCCGACTGGTCGCCGCTGTACGCGGGCCAGAGCGCGGGGCTCGTGCACGACATCAAGCCCGCCGCGGAGATCGTGAGCGACCTCGTCTCCGAGACCGAGGCCGTCTTGTCGGGCCTCGCGCCAGGTCGTACGGTCGACGTGTGAGCGACGTGCGCGACCTGCTCCGGCTGACGTCGGAGCTCGCAGCAGACTTCGTCGATTCGCTCGACGAGCGGGCCGTCCTTCCGCCCGTAGACGTCCCCGCGCTGCGGGCGGCCCTCGGCGGCCCCCTACCGGAGGAGCCGATCGACCCTGCCACCGTGATCGCGGAGCTCGCCGCCGACGCCGACCCGGGACTCGCCGCGACGCCGAGCGGGCGGTGGTTCGGCTTCGTGATGGGCGGGAGCGTCCCGGCGGCCCTCGCGGCCGACTGGCTGACCTCCGCCTGGGACCAGAACGCGGGGCTCTTCGGTCCCGCGCCCGCGGCAGCGATCGTCGAGGAGGTCTCGGGCGAGTGGCTACGCGAGCTCTTCGGCCTGCCGCAGGGCGTCTCGTTCGCCTTCGTGACCGGCTGCCAGATGGCGCACGTGACCGCGCTCGCCGCAGCACGCCACCACGTCCTCCGTGAGGCGGGCTGGGACGTGAACGAGGGCGGCCTCTTCGGCGCGCCGCCGATCCGCGTCCTCGCCGGAGCGAAGCGTCACGGAACGCTCGACCGCGCGCTCCGTCTGCTCGGCTTCGGCACCGGCTCGATCGTCGAGGTCGCCGCCGACGACCAGGGCCGGATGCGGCCCGACGACCTCCTGGCCCGGCTCGCGGACGGGACGGGGCCGACGATCGTCTGCGCCCAGGTCGGCGAGGTCAACACGGGCTCCTGCGACGACCTCGAGCGGATCGCCGACGTCTCGGAGCAGGCAGGCGCCTGGCTTCACGTGGACGGCGCGTTCGGCCTGTGGGCGGCCGCGACCCCGGGTCTCCGTTACCTCGTCGCCGGCGTCGAGCGAGCCGACTCGTGGGCGACCGACGCGCACAAGTGGCTCAACGTCCCGTACGACTCGGGGCTCGCGTTCTGCCGCCACCCCGACTCCCACCGCGCCGCGATGAGCGCGCGCGCGTCCTACCTCGTCCACGCCGAGGGCGACGACCGCGACGAGCTCGACTGGAACCCCGAGCACTCCCGGCGGGCGCGCGGCTTCGCGGTCTACGCGGCGATCCGCTCGCTCGGACGCGCGGGGATCGTCGAGCTCGTCGAGCGCAACTGCGCGCAGGCCCGGCGCTTCGCGGAGGAGCTCGGGCGGCTGCCCGGCGCCGAGATCCTGAACGAGGTCGTGCTGAACCAGGTGCTCCTCCGCTTCGAGACCGACGAGCGGACACAGGCCGTGCTGAAGAGCGTGCAGGACAGCGGCGACACGTGGCTCGGCGGGACGACGTGGGCCGACCGGGCGGCGATCCGCATCTCGGTCTCGAACTGGCAGACGAGCGACGAGGACGTCGCGCTGGCGGTGCGGGCGTTCGAGGCCGCGGCCTACGAAGCTCGAACGCAATGATGGCTCGTCGCAGGGGCGCGATGGGTGGTGCGAGCGCAAGGACGCAGGGAGCCTCG
>DAISLG010000080.1:0-9345 GCA_036820565.1 Gaiellaceae bacterium
TGCGCCGACAATGAGGAGATGCACTCGCCGACCCTGCTCCTGACCTCCGGCACCATCGCCGCAGTACTGGCTGGTGTCGCACCCGTCGCAGGTGCGATTCACGCTGGAAGCGCCGCAGCTTCCGCTGGGCCGGAACGGGGGTTGGCGATCGTGCAACGAGGGCCACAGGTCGACGTGTCCGCCACTGCGCCGGCACCCGGAGCCACCGCCACCGGCGCGATCGAAATCGCCGCTTCGGGCACGTCGACCTACCGGCTCCTCGCCACCTCGGCCCGCGGGAAGCTCTCGGCGCTCCGTCTCGTCGTCGTCCGCTCGAGCGACGGCGCCAGGCTCTTCGACGGCTCGCTCGCCGCGTTCCGCTCGCTCGAGCTCGAGACCGAGGGCGCCGCGCAGACCTACCGGGTCCGCGTGACGCTCGCCCGGGGCGCCGCGGCGCACGGCCTGACGGCCGGCACGCGCCTCTCCTGGGCACCCGTCCAGCCGGCCTGACCCGGCTGGATACCATTCGCGGCATGAAGCCGCTCCGGATCGGCGTTCTGGCCGTGCAGGGAAACTTCCGCGAGCACGCGGCGATGCTGCGCCGGCTCGGCGCGGAGGCGACCGAGGTGCGCAAGCCCGAGCAGCTGGCCGGGCTCGACGGGCTCGTCATCCCCGGCGGCGAGTCGACGGCGATCCTCAAGCTCGTCCGCCTCTACGGGCTCGAGCAGGCGATTCGCGGCTTCGACGCGCCGATCTTCGGCACCTGCGCCGGGATGATCCTGCTCGCGCGCGACCACCTCGGGCTCGTCGACCTCTCCGTCCGGCGCAATGCGTTCGGGCGCCAGGTCGCGAGCTTCGAAGTGGAGTTGGACGTGGCCGGAGAGGACGAGCCGCTGACCGGCGTCTTCATCCGCGCGCCGTGGATCGAGGAGACGGGCCCCGGCGTCGAGATCCTGGCCGAGCACGACGGCCATCCGGTGCTCGCGCGCGAGGGGCGTATCCTTGTCGCCGCGTTCCACCCCGAGCTGACAGACGACACGCGCGTGCACGAGCGGTTCCTGCGAATGGTCGAAGAGGAGAGCCATGTCCGGGCATAGCAAGTGGTCCTCGATCAAGCACAAGAAGGGCGCCGCCGACGCCAAGCGCGGCAAGCTCTTCTCGAAGCTCTCGCGCGCGATCATCGTCGCGGCGAAAGACGGCGGTGGCGATCCCGCCGGGAACCTTTCGCTCCAGAACGCGATCGAGAAGGCGAAGTCGTACTCGATGCCGAAGGACAACATCGACCGCGCGATCGCGAAAGGCTCCGGCGCCGACGCGGACGCGGCGAACTTCGAGACGGTGCTCTACGAGGGCTACGGCCCCGAGGGCGTTGCCGTTCTCGTCGAGGCGCTGACCGACAACCGCAACCGCACCGCCGCCGACGTGCGCCACCTGTTCTCGAAGAACGGCGGCAACCTCGGCACCACGGGCGCCGTCGCCTGGATCTTCGAGCGGCGCGGCGTCGTCGTCGTGCCGGCCGATGGGGTCGACGAGGACGCGCTGCTGCTCGCGGCCGCCGATGGGGGCGCCGAGGACGTCGAGCGAGACGGCGACGTCTTCCAGGTCTCGAGCGCGATCGAGCACCTGGCGAGCGTCCGCGAGGCGATCGAGTCGGCCGGGTTCGGCGTGGAGTCGGCCGAGCTCGCGATGGTGCCGAAGACGACCGTCGCCGTCGAGGACGAGGCCGCCGCGAAGCGCCTCGTCCGCCTGATCGACGAGCTCGAGGAGTTGGACGACGTCCAGGACGTCTACGCGAACTTCGACATCCCGGAGCAGGTGCTGGAGGCCGTTGCGTCGTAGGGCCGACCTCCGCGAGGGAGGAGACGTCCGGGAGGGCGCCTAACCTTCCCTTGTGAAGGTTCTCGGCATCGATCCAGGGACGGCTGCTTGCGGGTACGGAATCGTCCACGAAAGCGACGGGCGCCTCAGGGCCACAGTCCACGGGTGGTGGCGCACGTCCGCGCGGGAGCGCCCGGAGTTGCGGCTCAAGACGATCTTCGACGGGGTGACGGAGCTCATCAGGGAGCACACCCCGGATGCCGTCGCCCTCGAGGAGTCGTTCGTCGGCGCCGACGCCCGCATCGCGCTCTCTGTCGGGCAAGCGCGCGGCGCCGTGCTCGTCGCGGCGGCAAGCGCCGGAGTCGAGTGCGCTGAGTACGCCCCGACGCGGGTCAAGCAGGCGGTCTGCGGCTACGGCCGCGCCGACAAGGAGCAGGTGGGGAAGATGGTGAAGGCCATTCTCGGGCTCGAGGCGGTGCCGGCGCCGAACCACGCGGCCGACGCGCTCGCGGTCGCGATCTGCCACGCGCTCGCGCCGCCGCTCCTGAAGCTGGTCGCGCGATGATCGCCCGGCTGCGCGGCAGGCCCGACGGGATCGCCTCGGGCGGGCTCGTCCTCGACGTCGGCGGCGTCGGCTACCTCGTCCACGCGACCCCGTCGGTGCTACGCCTCGCCGGGGACGAGATCACGGTCGAGATCCACACGGTCGTCCGGGAGGACGCGCTGCAGCTCTACGGCTTCGCGAGCGCCGAGGAGCGCGAGCTCTTCGTCCACCTCCTCTCCGTCAACGGCGTCGGCCCGAAGGTCGCGCTCGCGATCGTCTCGGGCTCGACGCCGGCCGAGCTGCGGCGCGCGATCGCGCTCGAGGACACCGCCCGCTTCCAGGCGATTCCCGGGATCGGCAAGAAGACCGCCGAGCGCGTCGTGCTCGAGCTGAAGGAGAAGCTCGGAGCGATCGAGTCGATCTCGCCGCACGCCGCGAACGCCCCCGACCTCGTCGCGCGCGACGCGCTCGTCGAGCTCGGCTGGTCGGTGCTCGACGCCGAGCGCGCGCTCGCCGGCGTCGATCCGGAGCTGCCGGCCGAGGAGCGCGTCCGCCAGGCGCTGAGGGCCGCGTGAGCGAGTTCCTCGCACCGACCCTCGCCGCGGAGGAGGACGAGCTCGAGCGTTCGCTCCGCCCCAAGAGCCTCGCCGACTTCGTCGGCCAGGAGCGCGTCAAGGAGCAGCTCGCGGTCGCGCTCGAGGCGACGAAGAGCCGCGGGGAGGCGCTCGACCACGTCCTGCTCGTCGGGCCGCCCGGGCTCGGCAAGACCTCGCTCGCCTACATCGTCCGCGAGGAGCTCGGCGTCGGCATCCGCACGGTTGCGGGCCCCGCGCTCGAGAAGAAGGGCGATATGGCCGCGATCCTGACGACGCTCGAGCCGCGCGACGTCTTCTTCGTCGACGAGATCCATCGCGTCAACCGGACGATCGAGGAGATCCTCTACCCCGCGCTCGAGGACTTCCGCCTCGACATCATCGTCGGCCAGGGGCCGGCAGCGCGGACGCTGACGCTCGACCTGCCGCCGTTCACGCTGATCGGCGCCACCACCCGCACGGGCCTGCTGACGACGCCGCTGCGCGACCGCTTCGGGATGACCTTCCGGCTCGACTACTACGACGCGGCCGACCTTGCCACGATCGTGCGCCGCTCGGCCCGGATCCTCGGCGTCGAGATCACCGACGATGCGGCCGACGAGATCGCCCGGCGCTCACGCGGCACGCCGCGAATCGCGAACCGGATCCTCCGCCGCGTCCGCGACGTCGCCGAGGTGCGTCACGCGGGCGCGATCACGACCGAGATCGCGGCGGAAGCGCTCGTCCTGCTCGACGTCGACGACCTCGGCCTCGAGCACTTCGACCGCGAGCTCCTGCACGCGATCGTCGTCAAGTTCGGCGGCGGCCCGGTCGGGCTCTCGACCCTCGCCGTCACGCTCGGCGAGGAGCCCGAGACGATCGAGGACGTCTACGAGCCGTACCTGCTCCAGCTCGGCTTCCTGCAACGCACCCCGCGCGGCCGGGTCGTCACCGATCTCGGCCGTGCGCACGTGGGTGCCGCGATCGCAGCGGAGGCGAAGCTGTTCTAGTAGTCGTGCATCAGGAGGTCGTCGCCGACCCGGACGGGGTCGGCGCGCTCCTTCGGCGCCTGCCGGCGTAGCGGAGCAGCCACGGGCCGACGAGGAGCGCCATCACGTCGAACCAGATGTAGCCGGCCGCGGCGCCGCTCGGCGGGTTGCCGTCGGGGACGCCGGTGCCGGGCACGATCGCCGCCCAGCGCCAGGTGCCGATCGCCGTCCCGTACAGCTCGAGCGCGGCGACGACGAGGAAGACGCCCGCGTAGATCGAGCGCGAGCGGGAGCGCCGGAGGAAGACGAGCAGGATCGGCACTGCGAGCGCGCCGGCCACGTCCCGTTGGGGCAGGACGGTCAGCCCGAGGAGCGCCCACGAGGCGGCCGCGAGACCGGCCGCCCACACGAGCGCGCGCTCGTGGCGCCGCAGCGCGTCGCGCAGCGCGAGCCCGCTGAGGAAGACGATCCCGTGCGCGGGCGGCACGAACATCGGCAGGTTGCCCAGTCGGTAGGAGTAGACGCCCCAGACGAGCGAGCCGACGATCTCGCCGATCGTCGCGAAGACGACGACCCCGAGCGCCTGCACGCGCCGCTCGAGCGGGAAGCGCCGCAGCGCCGCGGCCAGCACGAGCCAGGTGAGCGCCCCGAGCGCGAGCTGCTCGTGGAACGAGGCGAAGTGGTCGGCCGCGAGGAGAGCCGCCAGATAGCCGGCGCCTAGCGCCGGAACTGCAGCTCGTGCCACGACGGCGTCGGTGCCAGCTCCAGCAGGGCGCGCCCGCCGCGCGGGTCGCGATAGGCGAACTCGGCGACCTCCTCGTCCCAGACGACCTCGAGCAATCCCTCCTTGACACGATGGTCGAGCCAGGCGCCGCGGAAGATCAGCTTGCGCAGCCAGTAGACGAGCGACTCGCCGCCGACGAGCGAGATCCGCTCCCAGTGGCGCACGAGGTAGCGGCCGAGCGGGCTCGCGGGCTCGTCGATGCGGCCCTGCGCGGCGAGCTCGACGAGGTCGGCGGTCTCGTCCTCGTCCAGCTCGTTCGCCTCGAGCAGCCCGAGCTTCACGGCGGCGGCGGTGACGCGCTGCTCGAAGTCGTGCCCGTTGAAGCAGAAGCGATAGCCGAGGAACTCCACGACATAATCGTCCCCGCTGGAGTAGTTCGCTTCAGGCACGATGCGAATGGTAGTGAAGCCCCGCCTGATGATCGGATCGGCAGCAGCGACGCTCGCGCTCGCGGGGTTCACGGCATGGCTGTTCAGGATCTCGTTCATGCGCGCCGCGCTGCTCGCGCCGGTGATCGTGGTCGTCACCGGCGCGCTCCTTGGCCTCGTCGTCCTGTGGACGCGGGTCGGGCTCGAATCGCTGCGGGCCCGCCGGCGCCCCCGCCTCGTGCTCGCGATCGCGATCGCGATCGTCGGGCTGATCTTCGTCCTCTCGATCCTCGGGCTCCAGCTGCCGCGCGAAGGCGGCTGACCGCAGGCCGCTCCGTCCGACGCGAGCCGTACCGTGGCTCGTCCGATGATCGAGGGCAGCTGGACGATTGCACCATGTGGGCACCGTGAGATCCGGGCGCTCGCCGAGGCGCTCGGGATCGGCGAGATCACGGCGGGCATCCTCGTCAGGCGCGGCTTGTCCGATCCGGACGAGGCGCGTGCGTTCCTCGCGGGCGAGCTGCCCGCGCACGACCCGTTCCTGCTCGGCGACATGGCCGGCGCCGTCGAGGCGATCCGCGCTGCGATCGCCGCGGGCAAGGCGATCTGCGTCCACGGCGACTACGACGTCGACGGCATCTGCGCGACGACGCTCGCCGTCCTGCTCCTGCGCGAGCTCGGAGCCGACGTCTCGTGGCACCTGCCGAGCCGCTTCGAGGAGGGCTACGGGCTCAGCCTGGGCACGGTCGAGAAGCTCGCCCAGGACGGCTGCGGCCTGATCCTGACCGTCGACTGCGGGATCACGGCCGTCGACGAGGTCGCGCGGGCGAAGGCGCTCGGCGTCGGCGTCGTCGTGACCGACCACCACCGGCCGGGGGAGACGCTCCCCGACTGCCCCGTCGTGGCGACGCTCACCGGCGACTATCCGTTCCAGGGCCTCTGCGGCACCGGCGTCGTCTACAAGCTCGGCGAGGCGCTCGGCATCGACCTCTCCGCACACCTGGACGTGGTCGCCCTCGCGACGATCGCCGACGTCGTCCCGCTGCTCGGCGAGAACCGCGCGCTCGCGATCGCCGGCCTCCGCCGCATCGCGCAGACGCAGAAGCCCGGCCTCCGGGCACTGATGCGCTCCGCCGGCGTCGACCCCGCCGCGGTCGACGAGGGCGCCGTCGGCTTCCGGCTCGGCCCGCGGATCAACGCGGCGGGACGGCTCGGCCGGCCCGAGGCGGCACTCGAGCTGATGCTGACCGAGGACGCCGACGAGGCGCGGAGCCTCGCCGGCGAGCTCGAGGAGCTGAACCGCGAACGACAGGCCGTCGAGGGGCGCATCCTCCGGCAGGCCGTCGAGCAGATCGAGTCGTGGCCCGAGGAGCTGCGGAGCCGCCGCGGGTACGTCGTCGCCGGCGAGGACTGGCACGAGGGCGTGATCGGCATCGTCGCATCGCGGCTCGTCGAGAAGTTCAACCGCCCCGTCGTCCTGATCGCCGGCGCCGAGCCCGCGTGGAAGGGGTCGGGCCGCTCGATCGGCACCTTCGACCTCCACGGCGCCCTCTCCGCCTGCGCCGAGCACCTCGAGGGCTTCGGCGGCCACCGCGCCGCAGCCGGCCTCTCGATCCTGCCGGAGAACCTCGACGCGTTCCGGAGCGCCTTCGCCGCACACGCCGACGCCGAGCTCGACGACGAGGATCTCACCCCGGTCACGACGATCGACGCGGTCGTCCCCGGCCGCAAGCTCGGCCTCGACCTGTGCGCGGAGCTGAAGCAGCTCGCCCCGTTCGGCCTCGGCAACCCCGGGATCACGCTCGTCCTACCCGGCTGCGAGCTGACCGAGCTCGCCACGGTCGGCGAGGGCAAGCACCTCCGCTTCCGCGTCCGCGACGGCGGCCGCGACGCCGGCAGCGCGATCGCATTCCGCTTCGGCGGCCAGATCGACAGCTACCGCCGCGCGGGCCGCTACGACGTCGCCTTCCGGCTCGAGGAGAACCGCTGGAACGGAACGGTCAGCCCGCAGCTCGTCGTGCGGCGGATCTTCGACGCGCCCGAGGGCTACGACGCTCTCCGCGAGTGGCTCGCCGGCCAGTGGCGCGCGGGTGAGAGCGCCTGGACGCCCGAGGCGCGGACGATCTTCGCGGAGCTCGAGCTCGCCGACGGCGTCAAGCGGCACCTGCTCGAGTCGCAGGCCTTCCGCGAGCTGCTCGCGGCGCAGGCTCCGCTAGCTCAGGCTGCGTAGCGCAACGACACTCCGACGGGCCGGCGCGGGCGCCGGGCGGGAGACCTGCGCAAGCGCACGGGCTAGGCGGAGAGCCTTGCGTTCTCGGCGACGACGTTGGAACACGGACCGCATCAGTTCTCCGTCTCGTCGGCAGACCCTCCCCGGAGGTCGATCCCCCGAACGGCGGGAGTAGAATTTGAACGTGGCAATCGTCGAGACCTCCGAGCGGCACCAGGACCTCGTCGACGAGCTGATCGCCGAGGTCGAGTCGTACAAGCCGGACGCCGACCGCGAGCTGGTGACGCGGGCGTTCCGCTACGCCGCCAAGGCGCACGAGGGCCAGCAGCGCCAGTCGGGGCAGGACTTCATCCTGCATCCGTGGGGGGCCGCGAAGATCTGCGCCGAGCTCCACCTCGACGAGCAGACGATCGCCGCCGCGCTCCTGCACGACGTCGTCGAGGACACGGAGACGACGATCGAGGAGATCCGCGCCGAGTTCGGCGACGAGATCGCGCAGCTCGTCGAGGGCGTCACGAAGCTGACGCGGATCACCTTCCAGACGAAGGAGCAGGCCGAGGCGGAGAACTACCGCAAGCTGATCGTCGCGATGGCGCAGGACGTCCGCGTGATCCTGATCAAGCTCGCCGACCGGCTCCACAACCTGCGCACGATCGAGTACCTGGGCAAGCAGAAGCAGGTGCAGAAGGCGAAGGAGACGCTCGAGGTCTACGCGCCGCTCGCGCACCGGCTCGGGATCAACTCGCTCAAGTGGCAGCTCGAGGACCTCGCCTTCGAGACGCTGCACCCGCGCAAGTACGAGGAGATCAAGGCGATGGTGACCGAGCGGCGCGCCGACCGTGAGGAGCACGTCCGCGAGGCGGCGATGGTGCTCCAGGCCGAGCTCGACAAGGTCGACATCCCGGCCGAGAGCTCGGGCCGCGCGAAGCACTTCTACTCGATCTACGACAAGATGGCGAAGAAGGGCCGCGAGTTCAACGAGATCTACGACCTGACCGCGATGCGCGTGATCTGCGAGCGCTCCGGCGACGAGGGGACGCGCGACTGCTACGGCGCGCTCGGCCTGATCCACTCGCTCTGGAAGCCGATGCCGGGGCGGTTCAAGGACTACGTCGCGATGCCGAAGTTCAACCGCTACCGCGCGCTCCATACGACCGTGATCGGGCCCGAGGGCCGGCCGCTCGAGATCCAGGTGCGCACCCGGGAGATGCACGAGACGGCCGAGTTCGGGATCGCCGCGCACTGGCTCTACAAGCGCGGCAAGAAGACGAAGGACGAGGAGTGGTCCGCGTGGGTGAAGCAGCTGCTCGACTGGCAGGCCGACGAGGCCGACCCGGCCGAGTTCATGAAGACCTTTCGCACCGACCTCTTCGACGACGAGGTCCACGTCTTCACGCCGAAGGGCGCCGTCAAGACGCTGCCGGCCAACTCGACGCCGATCGACTTCGCCTACGCCGTCCACACCGACGTCGGCCACCGCACCGTCGGCGCGAAGGTGAACGGGCGGATCGTCCCGCTCCACTACCGGCTGAAGAACGGCGACTTCGTCGAGATCCTGACCGCGAAGACCGGCCGCGGCCCCTCCCGTGACTGGATGTCGCTCGCGGCATCGTCGCGCGCGCGGAACAAGATCCGCCAGTGGTTCTCGCGGGAGACGCGCGAGGACACCGAGCAGAAGGGCCGCGAGGCGCTCGAGCAGGCGCTGAAGGCGCAGAACCTGCCGTACAAGAAGATCGCCGGCTCGGCCGTGCTCGCCCAGGTGATCCGCGAGACCGGCTTCAAGAAGGCGGAGGACTTCTACATCGCGCTCGGCTCCGGGAAGCTCGGCGGCGGCTCGATCGTGAACAAGGTGATCAACCGGCTGAAGACCGGGGAGGTCGCGGCCGAGGAGACCGTCCCGCTCAAGGCGCCGAAGGCCCGTACCGTCGACTCGAGCGACGTCGGCATCGCGGTGCCGGGCGTCGAGGACGTGCTCGTCCGGCTCGCCAAGTGCTGCACGCCGGTGCCCGGCGACGAGATCGTCGGCTACATCTCGCTCGGCAAGGGGATCACGATCCACCG
>DAISLG010000081.1:0-9322 GCA_036820565.1 Gaiellaceae bacterium
ACTCGAGATGGGTCGGCGTCGAGTACGCCCACTGGTTGTTGTCGCAGACGAAGACGACAGGGAGGCGACGGACGCCGGCGAAGTTCATCCCCTCGTGCGTGTCTCCGCGCGCCGCGGCGCCCTCGCCGTACCAGGCGACGGCGACGCGCTTCTCCTCGCGGATCCGGAAGGCGAGCGCGCAGCCGACCGCGACGGGGAGCATCGCGGGCAGGTGCGAGACCATCGCGAGCAGGCCGAGGTTCGCGTCGGCCATGTGGACGTTCCCGTCCTTGCCCTTCGTCGGCCCGTCCGCGCGGCCCATGTACTGCGCGAAGATCCTCCACGGGTCGACGCCGCGGGTGACGTGGACGCCCATGTCACGGTGCAGCGGCGTGCCGACGTCGTCGGGGCCCATCGCGCTCGCGACCCCGACCGACGATGCCTCGTTACCACGGCCCGTGTAGAACGAGCCGGGAATCTTCCCTTGGCGGTAGAGGATGTGGCCGCGCTCCTCGATCCCGCGGGTCGTGAGCATGTTCCGGTAGATGCCGAGCAGATCCTCGCGGTCGAGGCCTGCCTCCTTCACCTCTCGCAGCGAGCCAACGGGCTCTGCTTCTCGCGCAATCGCCATGAGCGGCAGAACTCTAGCGACTACAGTGGCGGCGATGGCCGCGGTAGCCCTCGCCTACGACCGTTTCCTCGTAGAGGCACCGCCGATCGCCCTCGACCCGCCCAGGAGTCGCTGATGGGAAAGGCCTCTGACTGGCTCCGCGAGGAGCGGCGAAAGGTGCTCGGAGACTGGGTCGCGCTCTGCCTGGTGTGCGGCGCGGCGCGGCGCTGGTTCGAGGAGTTCGAATCCGAGGTTCCAGTGGAGTGCCCCGAGTGCGGGGGCGAGATGGTCCATCGCTGCCCCGCGTGCTCGGCGCCGTTCAGCTCGACGTTCGCGGTCGAGTGCGAGGAATGCGAGGCGAAGCTGCGGGAGCCGGAGCTCTTCGGCGTACGAATCCGCAAGCGCCCGTCCGCGTAGGCGTCCCCGCTCAGCAGGCATTCCGCCTCAGGTCCACGCGTACGCCTGCGCGCGATTCTTTCCCCCCTTGGGGGGCTTGGCCGCCCACTCGGAACGCTACCGGCAAAGATGTGTCGTGTCCGTCACGGCTCTGTCACGAAACCGTGACGACTCGCGCAGGGTTAGCGTGCGCGCCGCTCGAGCTCGCGCTCGACGGCGGCCGGGTCGAGCCCCCGCGCCGCGAGCAGGACGTAGCTGTGGAACCAGAGATCGGCGAGCTCCGAGACGAGCCGCTCGTCGCTCTCGCCCACGGCCGCGAGCGCTGCCTCGAGACCCTCCTCGCCGACCTTGCGCGCGCAGGCCGCGACGCCGTCCTCGAGCAGGGCGGCGACATAGGAGCCCTCGGGCCGCGTCCGCGCACGCTCGGCGATCGTCCGCCAGAGCCCGGGAGCGAAGCACGACTCCGAGCCCGTGTGACACGCGGGCCCGTTCGGGCGCACGCGCAGGAGGATCGCATCGCCGTCGCAGTCCTCGCGCAACTCCTCGACGGCGAGCGTGTTCCCGGAGGTCTCGCCCTTGCGCCAGAGCGCCTGCCGCGAGCGGCTCCAGAAGTGCGCCTCGCCCGTCTCCCGGGTCAGTCGCAGCGCCTCGTCGTCCATCCACGCGAGCATGAGCACGCGCCCGTCGGCGGCGTCCTGGACGATCGCGGCGCGGAGCTCAGGCTGCATCGCGAAGGGGGACGTTGAGAGCGCGCAGCTCGCGGCGGAGCTCGCGAAGGCCGTCGGGACGCTCGTGCACGATCGAGGCCAGCAGGGCGGCCTGCGCGATCTCGAGGACGTCGGCGACGTGCCGCGCGGTCCCGGCCCCGCCCGAGGCGATCACGGGCACGCCGACCGCCTCCGCCACCGCCCGGGTCAGCGCGAGGTCGTAGCCCGCGCGCGTCCCGTCGGCGTCGATCGAGGTGAGCAGGATCTCGCCCGCGCCGCGTTCGACCGCCTCGCGCGCCCATGCGACCGCCTCGCGTCCGGCCGGCTCGGTGGCGGCGCGCGAGCGGACGCGGCCGCCCGTCGCGTCGATCGCGACGACGACGGCCTGCGAGCCGAGCGCGTCCGCCAGTTCCGAGACGAGCTCCGGCCGCGCGAGCGCCGCGCTGTTGACGCTCACCTTGTCGGCCCCGGCGGCGAGGAGTGCCCGCGCGTCGTCGATCGAGCGGACGCCACCGCCGACGGTGAACGGGATCGCGAGCCGCTCCGCGATCCGCTCGACGAGCCCGACGAGCGCGTCGCGGCCCTCGAGCGTCGCCTTCACGTCGAGGAAGACGAGCTCGTCCGCGCCCTCGTCGGAGTAGCGGCCACCTAGCTCGACCGGATCGCCGACGTCCCGCAGCCCCTCGAAGCGGACGCCCTTGACGACCCGCCCGGCCGCGACGTCGAGACACGGGATCAGGCGAGGGAGAGGCATTGCTCCAGGTAGCGCGCGCCGGCCGCGCCGCTCTTCTCCGGGTGGAACTGGACGCCCGTGAAGCTCCCGTGCCTGACCTCGGCGACGACGCCCTCGGAGACGGCCGTCGCCGCCTCGGTCTCGGCGGCGTACGAGTGCGCGAACCAGAAGGCGTCGCCGAGGCCGTCGACGACGCTCCAGCCGATCCGCGGCACGCGGCCCTCGCGGAGCCGGACGGCGCGGCCGGGCACGAGCCCGAGCCCCTCGACCCCGCCGTCCTCCTCGGTCTCGTCGAGAGCAAGCTGGAGCCCGAGGCAGATGCCGAGCACGGGGCGGCCCTCGCGCACACGCGCCCGCAAGACCGTGTCGAGACCGCGCTCGCGCAGCCCGGCCATCGCGCTGCGCGCGGCCCCGACCCCGGGCAGCACGGCGAGGTCGGCCGCTTCGGCGTCCCCCACGATCGTCGCGCCCAGCCGCCGGAAGGCGACCTCGACGGAACGGACGTTGCCCGCGCCGTACCCGCACACGGCCACCTTCACAGCACGCCCTTCGTCGACGGGATCCCGGAGCCCGCCGGCGCGAGGGCCGCGCGGAGCGCGCCGCCGATGGCCTTGTACGCCGCCTCGGCGACGTGGTGCTCGTCGCGGCCGCAGGAATCGACATGGATCGCGAGGCGTCCCGCCTGCGCGAAGCTGCGGAGCGCGTGCGCCGCCAGCCCGTCCTCCGGATCGAGCGCGATCTGGGCCCACGGCCGCCCGCCGAGATCGACCGCGGCCCGCGCGAGAGCCTCGTCCATCGGTACCTCGGCGTTGCCGTAGCGCGCGATCCCCCGCCGGTCGCCGAGCGCCCGGTCGAGCGCCTCGCCGAGCGAGATCGCCGCGTCCTCGACCGTGTGGTGCAGCCCGGTTTCGCCGTCGCCGGCTCCCTCGAGGGCCAGGTCGAGGCCGCCGTGGAACGCGAGCTGCTCGAGGAAGTGGTCGTACAGGCCGCCGCCCGTGGCGACGCGGACGCGCGAGCTGCCGTCGAGCGCGAGCCGAACGCGGAACCGGGTCTCGGCGGTCGCGCGCACGTGTCTCGCGCGGCGGCCCGCGGTCTCGCGGACGGGCCGGTCGAGCGCGCGGTCGAGCGAGGCGAGCAGGAGGTCGTCGTCCTCGCGGTCGCGCACGGAGATCCGGAGCCCGTCCGGGAAGACGCGGACGACGATCCCGTCGGCGAGGAGCGCGGCGCCCAGCCGGCTCGGATCGTCGGCGGGGACGAACAGGAAGTTCGCGCGCGAGGGAAGCGGGGCGAAGCCGAGCCCGCGCAACTCACCGGCGAGACGCTCCCGCTCCTCGACCTGGGGTCGCACGTCGGGCGGGTCTGCGAGAGCGGCGAGCGCGAGCGCCGCGGAGAGCGTCGACACGGGCGCTGGCGCCTGGCGCCGGTTCAGCTCCGCCGCCGTCTCGGCGTCGGCGAGCGCGTAGCCGACCCGCGCGCCGGCGAGCGCGAACGCTTTCGAGAAGGTGCGCAGGACGATGACGCCGTCGCCGAGAAGGTGCGCCGCCGTCTCGCCCGAGTACTCGAAGTAGGCCTCGTCGACGACGAGCGGACGGGTCGCCGGCAGCGGGTCCAGCGCGCCGCTCGGGTTGTTCGGGCGGCAGCAGAACGCGAACGCGGGGTCATCGTCTCCGGCCTCGGCCCCGGCGAGCTCGACCGCGATGCGGAAGAGCGGGTAGGTCGGCTCCGGCGGCAGCTCGACCGTGTCGCCCGGCCCGGCGAACGCGCGGGCGCAGAGCAGGATCAGGTCGTCGGCACCCGCACCGAGAACGACGTTCTCGGGCTCGACGCCCGCGTACGCGGCGATCCCGCGCACGAGCTCGCCGTAGCCGCCGTGCGGGTACGTGTTGATCTCGGCGAGCGCGCCGGCGATCGCGCCGGGACGCGACGAGGGCAGTGGGTCGGCCGGGACGTTCCCGTCGAAGCGGACGATCTCGACCGGGTCGAGACCGGCGCGCGTGGCGAGCTCCTCGGTGGACGGGGCCCAGCGGTACGCGGCGAAGCCGGCGGGGAGCGTCCTCACCGCCGCACCGCCGCCGCGTGCGCCGGCATCCCCTCGGCCTCCGCGAGCGCCTCGACGACCGGGCGCAGCCGTGCGAGCCCACCCGCGGTCAGCCGCTGGATCGTGACCGGCTTGAGGAAAGCCTCGAGCCCGAGCCCGCCGACGGACTTCGCCCAGCCGCCGGTCGGAAGGACATGGTTGCCCCCCGTCGCGTAGTCGCCCGCTGCCACGGGTGAGTCGCGTCCGACGAAGACCGCGCCGGCGTTCCGGATCCGCGGTGCGAATGCCTCGGCCCGCTCGCCGAGCAGGACGAGGTGCTCCGGCGCGGCTTCCTCCACCTGCGCGAGCGCGCCCTCCGGGTCGCCGTCGAGCCGGATCAGGCGGCAGACCGAGTCCGCGCCGTGCTCACGCTGGGCGGCGAGTTCGAGCTCGACGACCTGCGGGTCGGCGTCGTCGCCGGCGAGCACGACGACCTCGGACGGGCCCGCGGGAAGGTCGATCGCGACGTCGCGCGAGACGAGCAGCTTCGCTTCGTTCACGTACGAGCTGCCCGGCCCGACGATCTTGGCGACGCGCGGGATCGTCTCGGTGCCGTAGGCGAGCGCCGCGACCGCCTGCGGGCCGCCGATTGCCCAGACCTCGTCGACTCCGAGCAGCTCTGCCGCCGCGGCGACGAGGCCGGCCCCCTCCGGCGGGGTGACGACGACGATCCGCTCGACACCCGCGACCTGCGCGGGGACAGCGCACATGACGAGCGTCGAGAGCAGGCGGCGGGGGACGTAGACGCCGACGGACTCCAGCGGAACCCAGCGCCGCTCGAGCTCGACGCCGGGAAGGACCTCGAGCCGGAGATCCGCCGGCCGCTGGGCCGCGTGCCAGCGGCGAACCGTGTCGGCGAGCGCGAGCACCGCGTCGCGCGGCAGGCCGTCGCCCGGCCGCGCGCGCGACGGCTCCGCGCCGTCGAGCCGGAGCGCCCACTCGCGCACGGCCGCGTCGCCGCGCTCGCGCACGTCCGCGACGATCTCCGCGACGCTCATCCGAGCATCCGTTCCACGGGCATGAGCAGGATCGAGGACGCGCCCGCCTGTTCGAGTCGCGGTAGGACGTCCCACACGTCCGCCGCGGGGACGAGCGCGTGGATCGCGACCATCCCCGGCTCGGCCAGCGGCAGCACCGTCGGGGCGCGGCCGCCGGGGACGAGCGCCGCGATCGCGGCCACCGCGCTCTCCGGAGCGTTCAACATCAGGTAACGGGCGCCGCGCGCCTGGACGACGCTGCGCAGGATCGGCGCGAGCCGGAGCGCCGCGTCGTCGGGTTCGGGGCCGGCGATCAGCACCGCCTCGGACGAGAACAACGAGCCGATCGAGCGCAGGCCGTTCCGCCGCATCGTGTCGCCGCTCGAGACGAGGTCGACGATCGCGTCGGCGAGCCCGAGCCGTGGCGAGACCTCGACCGAGCCGGTCACGTCCACGAGCTCGACCGGGATCCCGAGCTCGGCCAGCCTGTCGCCCGCGAGCCGTGGATACGACGTCGCCACGCGCAGCCCGTCGAGATCGGCCAGCGTCTCAGCGCCGGACTCGTTCGGCACCGCCGCCTCGAGCGTGCAGCCGCCGAACTCGAGCCGCAGCAGTTCGGTCACGCGCACCCCGCGCTCGGCGACGAGGTCGGCGCCGGTGACGCCGCAGTCGACGACGCCGTCCTGCACGTATTCGGGGATGTCGGCGGCGCGCACGAGCAGCACCTCCACCGGCGCGTTCCGGCAGGGGAACGCGAGCGCCCGCTCGCCCGGCTGCTCCGGCCCGAGACCCGCCGCCTCGAGCAGCGCGATCGCGGGCTCGCGCAGCCGTCCCTTGGACGGGATCGCGATGCTCAGGCGGTCGCCGAGGGGCTGCCCGACCGCTCCAGCGCGATCCGGTAGCCGCCCTCGCCGTGGCGCAGCCAGTGCGCCACGCGCGTCACCGTCGTCGTCGACGCGCCCGTCAGCCCGCTGATCTCCAGGTAGTGCAGGCCGCGGTCGAGCAGCTGCGCCACCTGCCAGCGGTGCGCCATCGCCTCGAGCTCCCCGACCGTGCACAGGTCGCGCAGGAAGCGCTCCGCCTCCTCCGCCGTCTCCAGCGAGACGATCGCCTCGACGAGCTCGCTCAGCTCCCCCGTCGGCGTATGTCGTGGTGTCTTCTTCATCTCGTCGTCCCATGTTAGCATGCTAACACGATGACAGAGGCGAGTGCCGATGCGTTTCAGGTGATTCCCGCGGTGGACGTGCTCGGGGACGAGGCGGTGCGACTCGAGCAGGGCGACTTCGAGCGGGTGGCCGTGCGTGCGGGCGATCCGGCGGAGCTCGTCGCGCGGTTCGCGGCCGGCGCGCCGCTCGTCCACGTCGTCGATCTCGACGGGGCCCGGAGCGCACGCCTTCGGCCGGAGCTGTTCGAGCGACTCGTGGCTGCGGCCGGATCGACGCCGGTCCAGGCCTCCGGCGGGATCCGCTCGGTGGCGGACGCGGAGCTGCTGCTGGCCGCGGGCGCCGCGCGGGTGGTCGTGGGGACGGCCGCGTGGGCGTCGGTGGACGCCCTCGCGCGGTTCGCGGAGCTCGGGGAGCGGCTCGTCGTCGCGGTCGACGTGCGCGATGGGCGGATCGCCGTGCGCGGCTGGAAGGAGACGAGCGGTTTGCCGGCCGAGGACGCGGCGGAGCGGTGCGCTGCGACGGGCATCCGGCGGCTCCTGTGCACTGCGATCGACCGCGACGGCACGCTCGCGGGGCCCGACCTCGACCTGCTCGGGCGCGTCGCCCGCGCGTCGGGCCTGCCCGTCCTCGCCGCGGGCGGCGTGCGCTCGTCCGGCGACCTCGACCGGCTCGCGGCCCTCGGCCTCGAGGGCGCGGTCGTCGGCCGCGCGCTGCTCGATCAGCCGCGGATTGCGGAGAAGCGGATCACCGTGACCGTGTCGTCGTCCGAGACGTCACGGTTGTAGAGCTGCCCGAGGAAGTGCGCCATCTCCTCCGGCCGGCGGATCTCCGGGTTGTCGTGCTCGATCTCCCGCGGGGAGAGGTCGCCGAGGCGCTTGACGTCGACCTTGTCGATCACGGCGTCGAAGATCTTGTCGCGCTGGCCGAACCGCGCGCCGACGAGCACGGAGACGATCTGGCCCTTCTGGTACTTGCGGGACTTGTCGCCGAGCCGGATCGTCGCCGTCTTGCGCATCGAGCGGAGCTGGTCGGCCACGATCGGGGAGTAGAAGTTGAGCGCGTACAAGCCGCCGATCATAGAAGCTTCAGCGCCTTGCGGGCCATTTCCTGCTCGCCGCCGTAGGCGAGCAGCGTCGGCGCCTGCTCGAGTGGGAGCCAGCGCACCTCCGCGACCTCGTGGCGATGAGCGGCCGTCAACTCCCCGAGGCGGCCGCTCGAATAGCGGACGAGGAAGAAGCTGACGATCTTGAAGATCCGCTCGCCGTCCCAGGTGTAGACGTAGCGGACGTCGCCGAGCTTCCCGAGCGACATCCCGTGCGTGCCGGTCTCCTCGGCGACCTCGCGGAGGGCGGCCTGCTCCCCCTTCTCGCCGGGCTCGATCAGCCCCTTCGGCAGCGCCCACGTTCCCTCCGGCTTGCCCGCGGGGCGGATCGCAGCCACCATCCAGCGGCCGCGCAAGCGGCGCACGAGTACGCCGCCCGCCGAGAACTCACGCCTCACCGTTCCCTTTGTAGCAGGCAAGCGGAATCGGTATCATGCGTTGGCACTCTCAGATGCCGAGTGCCAAAGACGTGTCACAACGTGGAGGTCAAACGAATGAACCTACAGCCCCTGGGCGACCGCCTGATCGTCGAAGTCCTCGAAGAGGAGCAGATGACGTCGAGCGGCATCGTCCTGCCCGACACCGCACAGGAGAAGCCGCAGCGCGGCCGCGTCCTGTCGGTCGGTCCCGGTGCTCGAGACGAGGACGGGGAGTACATCAAGATGGACGTCGAGGAGGGTGACGAGATCATCTTCTCCAAGTACGGCGGCACCGAGATCAAGGTCGACGGTGACGATGTCCTGATTCTGCGCGAGTCCGACGTCCTGGCAAAGGTCGTCGGCGACCGCGCCGCGGTCTAAACGAAGTAGGGAGGAAGAAAACAGATGGCTCACAAGGAGCTGAAGTTCAGCGAAGATGCACGGCGCGCGCTCCAGCGTGGCGTCGACACCCTCGCCGATGCGGTCAAGGTGACGCTCGGTCCGAAGGGTCGGTACGTCGTGCTCGACAAGAAGTTCGGCGCGCCGACGATCACGAACGACGGTGTCACGATCGCTCGTGAGATCGAGGTCGAGGACGTGTTCGAGAACCAGGGCGCACAGCTCGTGCGCGAGGTTGCGACGGCGACGAACGACGTGGCCGGCGACGGCACCACGACCGCGACCGTGCTCGCCCAGGCGATCGTGCGCGAGGGCCTGAAGAACGTCTCCGCCGGCGCCAACCCGATGTCGCTCAAGCGCGGCATCGAGGCGGCCGTCGAGCAGGTCGTCGAGAGCCTCAAGGCGCAGTCGACCGAGGTGTCCGGCAAGGAGGACATCGCCCGCGTCGGCACCGTCTCCTCGCGCGACCGTGAGATCGGCGACGTTCTCTCGGACGCGATCGAGAAGGTCGGCAAGGACGGCGTCGTGAACGTCGAGGAGGGCCAGACGTTCGGCCTCGAGCTCGAGTTCACCGAGGGCATGCAGTTCGACAAGGGCTACCTCTCGCCGTACATGATCACGGACGCCGAGCGCATGGAAGCCGTTCTCGACGACCCGTTCATCCTGGTCGCGAACTCGAAGATCGGCGCCGTCAAGGACGTTCTGCCGGTGCTCGAGCAGGTCATCCAGGCCGGCCGGCCGCTGCTGATCGTGGCCG
>DAISLG010000082.1:0-9302 GCA_036820565.1 Gaiellaceae bacterium
AACCTGGGATCGCGGGACCAAAACCCGCTGCCTTACCACTTGGCTACGCCCCACTACGCTCGTTCGGTGAAGAGAACGATCAGCGCGAAGACTGCCAGCAAGGCGACCGCGACGAGCGCGATCGTGCCGACGATGAAGACGAGCACCGGCACGAGCACGACGAGCGCCTGCGAGGCGGCGGCGATCCAGCCGGCCTGACGGGCGGTGTCCGAGCGGAGCGAGCGGCCGTAACCGAGGTAGGAGACGATCACGGCCGCCGCGACGAGGATCGCCGGCCACTTCGGGATCGTGTGCAGGACGACGAGCAGGGCCTCGACGACGGCGATCCAGAAGGCGAGCCTCGTCCTGCGCTCGCGGAGCCACCGGCCGCCGCGGCTCGTCCCGTGCTCGAGCACGTGCGGGCTGCCGTACGCCATGCGTCAAACGTACCACGTCGGCACCGTCAACCAGGTGCGCCCGCGGGGCTCCAGGGCGGCCCGCGCGGCGACGGCGGCAGCGCGATGGAGGAAGAGGCCGTAGACGGCCGGGCCGGCCCCGGTGACGTCGGCCCGGAAGGCGCCGAGCGCCCGCAACGTGTCCGCGAGCGGCGAGGAGGCGAGGTCGTTCGGCGGCAGCGCCGCGAGGTCGCGCGGGCGGCGCGCGCCTGCGACGGCGTCGAGCAGCGCGGCGCGCCGCTCCTCGAAGCCGGGGGCTCCGTCGAACCGGGCGTAGACGGCGGCGGTCGACTCCTTCTCGGCCCCGTGGGGAAGCACGAGCACGACCCAGTAGTCCTGGGGCAGGTCGAGCGGCTCGAGCTCGCCGCCGTCGCCGCGGCCGAGCTGCGGGCCCGGCGCGAGGAAGAACGGGACGTCGGCGCCGAGCGAGGCAGCGAGCTCGTGCAGGCGCCCGGGCGGCAGCGGCTCCTCGAGCGTCGCGTTCGCGAGCCGGAGCGCAGTCGCAGCGTCGGAGCTGCCGCCGCCGAGCCCGCCGGCCACCGGGATCTCCTTCGCGATGTGGATCGACCAGCCCGGGTGCACTCCCGCAGCACCGGCGAGGGCGGTCAGCGCGCGGGCGACGATCGTGTCGTCGCGGAAGCCGGTCACGTGCAACCGGCCGGCGGGCCGGATCGTGATCCGGTCGCAGAGGTCGACGCCCTGCATCACCGTGGCGACCTCGTGCTTGCCGTCGCGGCGCTCCGGGCCGACGACGAGGGCGAGGTTGATCTTCGCGGTCGCCGGCGCGCGTTTCACGGGAGCTCCCGCGCGAGCGCGACGAACTCGGGCGGCTCCAGCTCCTCGGCGCGCGTCTCGGGCCGGTGGCCGATCGCCTCGAGCGCGGCCGCTGCCTCGGCGCGGCTCGCGAGGCCCGCGAAGGCGAGCGAGTTCGGCAGCGTCTTGCGCCGGTGGCCAAAGGACGCCTCGACGACGCGTTTGATCCGCCGGTAGCCGTCCGGCAGCTCCGTCCGCCGGAAAGCGACGAGCGCGGACTCGACGTTCGGGCGGGGGCGGAAGACCTGGCGCGAGACGGCGTGGAACCCCGTGCGCTCGGAGGCGAGCTGGAGCAGCACCGACACGGCGCCGTAGGCCTTCGTCGACGGGCGCGCAAAGAAGCGGTCGGCGACCTCCCGCTGCACCATCACGCACCAGAGCCCGACCGTCGGGAGGCCGTCGAGGCTCTCGACGACGATCGGCGTCGCGACGTTGTAGGGCAGGTTCGCAACGAGCTTGGTCGGCTCGAGCGCGGCGAGGTCGAGCGAGAGCGCGTCGCCGTAGTGCACGGAGACGTTCTCCGGGAGGCCGGCGAGGTGCGGCTCGAGCGAACGGTCGAGCTCGACCGCGTGCACGCGGGCGACCCGGGCCGCGAGATGGCGCGTGAGGACGCCCAGCCCGGGGCCGATCTCGAGCACCGAGTCGCCCGGCCCGAGCTCGGCGAGGCGCGCGATCACGCCGAGGATGTTCTCGTCGACGAGGAAGTGCTGGCCGAGCCCGCGCTTCGACGCCGGACGGCTCACGGGAGCGAGAACGCGGCGGTGGCGTTCGCGTCGATCAGCGCCTCGAGCGCGGCCGGCTCGACGCCGCGTACCTCCGCGAGCGCGGCGAGCGTGTGCATCACGTTCGCGGGCTCGTTCGGCCGGCCTCGCACGGGCTGGGGCGCGAGGTACGGCGTGTCGGTCTCCGCGAGGATCCACTGGTCGGGAAGCTCCGCCGCGGCCTCGCGCAACTCCTCCGCCTTCGGAAAGGTGACGTTCCCCGCGAACGAGACGTACCAGCCCTGCTCGACCGCGACGGGCAGGAGTGCCGGCGACGAGAAGCAGTGGAGCACGACCCCGCCGACGAAGCCCCCGAGCGCCTCGACCGTCTCGTCGTCGGCCGCGCGGGAGTGGATCACGACCGGCTTGCGGAGGTCCGACGCGAGCTGGAGCTGCTCTTCGAGCAGCCGGCGCTGGGCGTCATGGGGCGCGTAGTCGCGGAAGAAGTCGAGCCCGATCTCGCCGACTGCGACCACGCGCTCGTTGGAGAGGAGGTCGCGGAGCTCGTCGAGCGACTCGCCGTCCGCCGCCTGGTGCGGGTGCAGGCCGAGCGCGGCGAACACGCCCTCCTCCCGCTCGGCGAGCGCGAGCGTCCTGCGGGCCGCGTCGAGCCCGGAGCCGATCGCGACGATGCGCGTCACGCCCGCCTCGCGCGCGCGGGCGACGAGCACGGCTCCGTCGTCGCCGTCGAGGTGCGCGTGGGTGTCGATCACGCCGCGGCTGTGGGCGCGTCGATCCGGGGGAAGAGCGGCGGCGCCTGCTCGAGCCCCTCGATCGCACCCGTCCTCCCGGCGGCGACGTTCTCCCACGCCAGCTCGTGCGGCTGGGCGAGGGCGTCGAGGATGCGCAGGGACGTGTCCGGAACGTAGGAGGCGAGCGCGACGGCGACGACGCGCAGCCCGTCGACGAGGTCGTAGAGCACACGGTCGAGCGCGCCGGCGTTCGCCGGGTCCTTGGCGAGCTCCCACGGCTTCGTCTGCTCGACGTGGCGGTTCAGCGCACGGACGTGGTCCCAGATCAGGTCGAGCGAGCCCGTGATGTCCCAGCCGTCGAGGCCCGCGGCTACCCCCTCGCGCACGCGGTCGGAGCCGGCGGCGAGCTCGGGCGAGCCCTCGACCCTGGCGAGGCGGCCGTCGCGGTAGCGCGAGACCATCGCCGTCGTCCGCGAGAGCAGGTTGCCGAGGTCGTTGCCGAGCTCGCGCTCGTAGCGCTCGTGGATGCCGTCGATCGACGCGTTGCCGTCCTGACCGAACGAGATCGCGCGGGCGCACCAGAACCGGACGGGGTCGGCCCCGTAGACGTCGATCAGGTCGAACGGATCGATCGAGTTGCCGCGCGACTTCGAGACCTTCGCGTCGTCGAGGCCGAGCAGGTAGCCGTGCACGAACAGCTGCTCGGGCACCTCGTAGCCGGCCGCGAGCAGCATCGCGGGCCAGTAGACGCAGTGGAAGCGAAGGATGTCCTTGGCGAGCATGTGCCGCCCCGGCCAGAACGTCGCCTCGAGGTTCTCGCCGTCGCGCGCGTAGGAGAGGGCGCTGACGTAGTTGACGAGCGCGTCGGCCCACACGTAGGCGACCTGGCTCTCGTCCCAGGGCAGCGGGATCCCCCAGGGCTGCCCCGCGCGGCTGATCGAGAAGTCACGCAGCCCGCCCTCGATGAAGCTGCGCGCCTCGTTGAAGCGGAATCCCGGCAGGACGAAGTCGGGCCGCTCGTCGTAGAGCGCCAGCAACTTGTCCTGATAGGCCGAGAGCCGGAAGAAGTAGTTCTTCTCCTCGATCCACTCCGGCTCGACGCCGTGGTCGGGGCACTTGCCGTCGACGAGCTCCTCCTCGGTCTTGAACGCCTCGCAGCCGACGCAGTAGAGGCCGGCGTAGACGTCCTGGTAGACGTCCCCGTTGTCGTAGATCCGCTGCAGGAAGCCGCGGACGAACTCCTTGTGGCCGGCATCGCTCGTGCGGATGAAGAAGTCAACGGATGCGTTCAGCCGCCGCGGCAGCTCCTGCCAGACGACGGCTATCCGGTCGGCGTACTCCTGCGGGTCGAGCCCCTGCTCCGCCGCGACGCGCGCGACCTTCGTCGCATGCTCGTCGACCCCGGTCAGGAAGAACGTCTCCTGGCCGCGCTGGCGCTGATGGCGCACGAGGATGTCTGCGGCGATCGTCGTGTACGCGTTGCCGATGCTCGGCGTCGAGTTGACGTAGTAGATGGGTGTCGTCAGGTAGTACGGCATCGGTCTCAATGATACGAGCGCGGTGACGCCGGGCTCCGGCGCCGAGCGCGGCGAGGCACGCGGCGGCGAGGAGGGACGCGGCGGCGGGCCACCGGGACGCGCCGTTTCGCCACAGCGCGAACGTCTCGGGGGTCGAGCGGAGGTGGTTCGGCGCCGTCGCTTGACGGGCCGGATCGTGGGGCCGCGCGCCGGCTGCCTCGCGCCGGAGTCCGACGGTCGCGCGCGGCGGTTGCGGCGCCCACGGTTGCGGCGCGAAGGAGAGCTGCTCCGGCCGAAGCTCTCCGCGCGCCGTGACGGCGCCGTCTGGCGACGACGTCCCGAGCTCGAGGCGGACTAGCGGCGCGGCAGGCCCCTCTTCCGGCTCCGCGGCCACGTCGGGGAGCGGCTCCGGCGCGAGGACGCCCCCGTCGGGTGCACCGGTCTGGTCCGCTGGTGCCGATTCCTCCGGCTCCGGCTTCGGCTCGATCGCTGCCGCGGGAGGTGCGGGAGCCGCCGGGGCCGCCGTCACCGCCGGGGCGGGCGGCAGGAGTGCCGGCGCAGAGGCGGGCGTGGGCGCCGCTGCGGGCGGCGCAGGCGGCGCCGTAGCGACCTGGGCTGCGGGTAGCTCCGGCGCGACCGGTATGACGGCCGGCACAGGGGCAGGAGCGGGCGCCGGAGCGGGCGCCGGTGGAGGTAGGGCGGCAGCGGCCGGGGTGGCGGGGGCTACGGGCGGTGGCAGTGCCGGGGTCGGCACCGATGCCGCCGGCGCGACGGGCGCGGCCAGCGGCTCCGGGGCCGGGGCCGGGGTCGGGGCCGGGGCCGGCGCGGAGGCCGGAGGCGTGACGGAGGCCACGGGGACGACCGGCGCGGGCGGCGGGGCCACGGGGGCAGGGAACGGCGCAACGAGCACGGGCGGCGCGGGCGCACGCAGGGGCAGCAGCGACTTTGGATCGACGTAGCCCTGCGCGTCCGCGGTCAGGCGGATGCCGAGATGGACGTACGGCTCGGCCACCTCGGCGTCGCCGCTCGGGCCGATCGTGCCCACGGCGGCGCCCTCGGCGACGGCGTCGCCCTTCCGCACCCCGATCGACCCGAGGTGGAGCAGCGTGACCGAGTACCCGTCGGCCGTCTGGATCGTGACCGTCTTGCCGTTCGTCGGGAGGGTGCCGGCGTAGGAGACCGCACCGGCCGCCGCCGCGAGGACGACGCTGCCCGCGTCTCCCCCGACGTCGATCCCGCGATGCTGGCCCGCTGCGTACGGATCGGGTCCGAAGACGAACGGGCGGAGGACGAGGCCGTTCGCGGGCCAGGTCCAGCCGTCCGCAGACGGCGCGGCAAGGAGCGCGGCCAGGACGGCCGCGACGAGGAGTCGTCGCATCGCTTTCCACCTCTGTTGTCAGCATTGAGAACGAGCGACTCACGGTAGAGCGCGGGTATGCCGTTGTCAATTCTGTTTACAGAGTTGTCACAAAGAGCCGCGGTAGAGCGCGTTCTTGGAGCCGCCCGTCAGGCGCGCGACGAGCACGGCGGCCTGCCGGCGCGGGATGCCGGCCTCGACGAGCTCGGAGACGGCAGACGCCGCGTCGTCGACCGGGGCGGCCGCGAGGGCCGGGCCGAGGACGACCGTGATCTCTCCCTTGGGCGGACGGGAGAAGCGCCCGGCCACCTCCCGGGCCGTCCCCCGGACGATCTCCTCGAACCGCTTCGTCAGTTCCCTGCAGACCGCGACCGGCCGCTCCGGCTGCGCGGCGGCGAGCGACGCGAGCGAGCCCGGCAGCCGCTGCGGGGACTCGAACGCGACCGCGGGCCAGGGCCAGCGCGCGAGCTCCTCCCAGAGCGCCGCGAGCTGCCCCTCCCCGCGCGGCAGGTAGCCGAGGAACTGGTAGCGCTCGCCGACGAGACCGCTCGCGACGAGGGCGGTCGCGACGGCGGAGGCGCCCGGCAGGACGGTGACCGGGACGCCGGCTGCGATCGCCGCCGAGACGAGCCGCGCGCCGGGGTCGTTCACGCCGGGGAGACCCGCGTCCGAGACGAGCGCGACCCTCTCCCCCGCCTCGAGCCGCGGCAGCACCGACGCGGTCTTCCGCGCCTCGTTGTGCCGGTGGTAGCTCTCGACGCGCGCCTTGATCCCGTGGCGTTCGAGCAGGACGCGCGTGTGCCGCGTGTCCTCAGCGAGCACGAGGTCGGCCTCCGCGAGCTCGCGCAGAACGCGCAGCGTCACGTCCTCGAGGTTCCCGATCGGGGTCGCGCAGACGGCGAGCGGCATCTAGGCGACCGCTTCGAAGCCGACGAGCCCCGCGCCGATCAGGCCGGCCTGCGGCCCGAGCTCGGCGAGCGCGAGGCGCACCGTCTGCCCGCCGGGGGCGAGCGCCTCCCGCAGGATCACGTTGCGCGCGGGCTCGAGCAGGAGCGCGCCCGCGGCGACCCCGAAGCCGCCGCCGATCACGACGATCTCCGGGTTGAAGATGTTCACGAGCGTCCCGATCGCAGCGCCCAGGTGGCGGCCGATCTCCTCGAGCGCCGGATGGCCCTCGGCGACGAGGTCGCGCGCCGTCGCACGCGGGCCGATCGCGGCCTGCGCGAGCCGGTCGGCGGCGCGGCCCGAGCAGTAGGCCTCGACGTGGCCCCGGCCCGTGCAGGCGCCCTGGCAGGGCTCGCCGCCCTCGACGATCACCATGTGGCCGAGCTCGGCCCAGCCGTGATAAGGCGCGCCGTCGACGACGAGGCCGCCGCCGACCCCGGTTCCGAGCGTGAGCATGACCAGATCGGTCGTGCCGCGCCCCGCCCCGTGCGACCACTCGGCGAACGCGGCGGCGTTCCCGTCGTTCTCGATCCCGACCGGGAGGCCGAGCCGCTGCTGCATCTCGTCGCGGAACCTGACCTCGCGGAGCGGGATGTTGACCGCGCCGAGCGCGATGCCGGTGCGCTGGTCGATCCGCGACGGGATGCCGAAGCCGACCGCGCCGATCGTCTCGTCGCGCAGCTCGCCCACCACGCTCTCGAGCGCCTGGAGAAGGGCGTCCTGGGACGCCGTCGGCGTCGGGTGCTCGACCGTCCCGTGGACTCCACCCTCGGCGTCGATCACCCCGGCCAGGATCTTCGTCCCGCCGAGATCGACGCCGATGACACGGTTTGCGCCCAGGTGGCTACGATAACCCGCCGATGGCCGGGGACGAGAAGCCGTATCGCGTCTACCGCGGCGGCCGGGCGAAGGGCAAGGTCCCCGCACCAGCGAAGCAGGAGCGCGAGTCGCGGCCCGGCCGCTACGCCGGCCCTGGGCCCGCGAAGCGCAGGCGCAAGGCGAACTGGCGGCGCCGGATCCTGATCTCGCTGGCCGTCCTCCTCGTCCTGCTCGTCGTCTGGGCGGCGGCGAGCTTCTTCGCCTTCCGGAACGGCGTCGCCGACGCGAACCGCACCCTCGACCCGACCACGAAGCTCGCACTCTCCCGGCAGAGCGGGCTGCTGCTGTCGCATCCGTCGACGATCCTGCTGCTCGGAACCGACCACAACGAGGGGGCGCGCGCCGGCGACCGGCACTCCGACTCGATCATGCTCGTGCACACGGATCCGAGCCGCCACCGGATCGCCTACCTCTCGATTCCGCGCGACCTGAAGGTGCCGATCCCCGGCTACAGCGACCAGAAGATCAACGCCGCGTACCAGCTCGGCGGCCCGGCACTCGCACTGAAGACCGTGGGCGCCTTCACCGGAATCGAGATCAATCACGTGGCGCTCGTCGACTTCGCGAAGTTCGAGGATCTGATCGACGCGCTCGGCGGCGTGACAGTGAACGTGCCGGCGCCGATCCTCTCGAACCGGTTCGATTGTCCCTACTCGACCCAGACGCGCTGCCAGCGCTGGGAGGGCTGGCGGTTCCACAAGGGGACGCAGACGATGGGCGGCCACCGGGCGCTGATCTACTCGCGCATCCGCGAGAACCGCCTCAACCCGAGCGAGAGCGACGTCACGCGGGGCGAGCGCCAGCAGCGCGTGCTCCAGGCGATCGCGTCCAAGCTGACGAGCCCGACGACGCTCGTGCAGCTCCCGTTCGTCGGCGGCGACCTGCTCAAGCCGCTCGCGACCGACATGTCCGCCGGCCAGTTCGTCCAGCTCGCCTGGCTGAAGTTCCGCGCGCCCGCCGGCCGCGCGCTCCACTGCCGGCTCGGCGGCACCGCGTCGAGCTACGGCGGGCAGTCGGTGATCGAGCCGAGCGAGGAGAACCGTAACGTGATCGCGATGGTGCTCGGCAACTCGGCTCCCCAGCCGCCGTCGCCCGGGTCCGGGCCGTACGGGCCCGGCTGCGTGGTCGGCTCCACCGCGCTGAAGTAGGGACGCGCAACACGCGGTCGGCCGTACCGGCTGCGTGAAGCGGAAGCTCCTGCCGGTGGCACTCGCCGCGCTCGCCCTGTCCGGCACGGCGCGCGCGGACGTCGGCGTCGCCGCCGGGCATGCCGAGGCGCGGTTCCTCGTCTCGGAGCCCGCCGGGGTGATCCTGCTGCTCCGCCTGACGGTTCCGCACGGGACGCATGCCGTCGTGACCGGCCGGATCCCCGGCGTCGCCGGCGTGCGGATCGGAACCGGTGACTGCCGCCGCCGCGGCGCGGTCGACGTCTGCACACAGCCGGAGGAGTGGTGTCCGATGCCGGCGGCGGCGTGGCAGTTCCGGCTGCTGAAAGCGGCGGGGCCGGCGGGAGCGATCCGACTCGAGTTCGTGGTGGGCCGGCCGCCGCGCTAATTCTGAGTAGGCTCGCCCGCGTGGGTGTGCTCTCGTTCCTGCTCTTCGGCCTCGTCGCGGGCGCCTTCGCGCGACTCGTCGTCCCCGGGCGGCAGTCGATCGGCTGCCTCGCGACGATGGCGGTCGGGGTCGCCGGCGCCCTGCTCGGCGGCCTCATCGGGCAGGTCGCGCTCGGCCATGACGTCCACTACCGCTGGGATTTCGGCCCGTTCCTGCTCTCGGTGGTGGGCGCCGTGATCCTGCTCGTGCTGCTGGAGTTCGCGACCGGGAAGCGGCGCTTCCGCTAAGAGCTCTAAGAGCTCGTTTCGGGATGAGACCTCGCTGGCGGGGTGCGATGCGTGGTGTCTGGC
>DAISLG010000083.1:0-9284 GCA_036820565.1 Gaiellaceae bacterium
CGCGACCTGGTGGATCCGCCAGTCGGTGCAGCGCGCCGTGGCGAATCACGCCCGCACGATCCGCGTTCCGGTGCACGTCGTCGAGCGCCAGCAGAAGCTGGGCCGCGCGGCACGCCGGCTCGAGGTCGAGCTGGGCCGCGAGGCGACGAAGCAGGAGCTGGCGGAGGCGACCGGCCTGCCGCTCCAGCACGTCGAGGAGGCGCTCGGCGCCGCGCAGGCGTCCGTCTCGCTGAACCAGACGGTCGGCGCGGACGACGAAGGCGAGCTCGGCGACCTGTTCGCCGACCGCGAGGCCGCCGACCCGTTCGACGAGGCCGAGGAGTCACTCCGCCGGCAGGGCGTCCGGCGTGCGCTCGACGCGCTCCCCGAGCGCGAGCGGCGGATCCTGGAGCTGCGGTTCGGCTTCGAGGGCGAGCCCTGGACGCTCGAGGCGATCGGCCACGAGCTCGACTTGACGCGCGAGCGCGTCCGGCAGCTCGAGGGCCAGGCGCTCTCGCGGCTGGCGGCGCTCCGCGACCTCGCGGCGCTCGCAGCGGCGTAGACCAACGAGGGCGGCCGCGAGGCCGCCCTCTCTGTGCCGTGGTGACTAGGGCCCGTAGGGCTTAGACTCGACTCCTCCGCACCCCGGAAAAGGAGTCTCCTGTGCATGGAAGGGCCACGACACTCGCTCTCCTCGTCGCGTGTGCCGCTCTCGCGACGGTCGCCGCCGGTTGCGGCGGCGGCAAGAAGTCCAGCGGCGGCGGCAAGACCGGCGGAACGCTCGTCTTCGCGGGCTCCGCGGATCCGGTCGTCCTCGACGGCGCGCTCGTCTCGGACGGCGAGTCGATCCGGCCGATCCAGAACATCTTCGAAGGTCTCGTCTCGCTGAAGGCCGGCTCGACGGAGATCATCCCCGGCCTCGCCACGAGCTGGGACTCCAGCACGGACGGCAAGACGTGGACGTTCCACCTCCGCGAGGGCGTCAAGTTCCAGGACGGGACCGACTTCGACGCAGCCGCGGTCTGCTTCAACTTCGACCGCTGGTACGGCTTCAAAGGCTCGTTCCAGAACTCGAGCGCCACCTACTACTGGCAGACCGTCTTCGGCGGGTTCAAGCAGAACGAGAAGGCGAACGAGAGCCTCGGGACGAGCCTCTACTCGAGCTGCACGGCGAAGGACTCGAAGACGGCCGTGATCGTGCTGACGAAGCCGTCGGCCTCGTTCCTCGGCGCGCTCTCGCTGTCGGCGTTCGGCATCGCGAGCCCCGACGCGCTGAAGAAGTACGGCGCCGACAAGGGCACGGTCGACGCGGACGGCGTCTTCCACCCGACGGGCACGTTCGGGACCGAGCACCCGATCGGGACCGGCGCGTTCAAGTTCGAGTCGTGGACGCGCGGTGACAAGCTCACGCTCGTCCGCTACGACGACTACTGGGGCGAGAAGGCGAAGCTCGACAAGCTGATCATCCGCCCGATCGCCGACAACGCGGCGCGCCTGCAGGCGCTGCAGGCCGGCGAGATCCAGGGCTACGACAACGTCGAGCCGCAGGACATCGCCACGATCAAGGGCGACTCGAACCTCCAGGTGCTCGACCGGCCCGCGTTCAACGTCGCCTACGTCGGCTTCAACCAGTCGAAGCCGCCGCTCGACAAGCTCGAGGTGCGGCAGGCGATCGCCTACGGCCTTGACCGCAAGACGGTCGTCGACTCGTTCTACGCCGGCCGCGGCGTCGTGGCGAAGGAGTTCATGCCGCCCGAGGTCACGGGCTACGCCGACGACGTCACCGAGTACACCTACGACCCGGCGAAGTCGAAGTCGCTGCTGCAGAAGGCGGGCCTGACGCCGCCGGTGAAGATCGACTTCTGGTACCCGACGGACGTCTCGCGTCCGTACATGCCGGATCCGAAGCGGAACTTCGAGGCGTTCTCGGCGAGCCTCGCGAAGGCCGGCTTCCAGGTCGTGCCGCACAGCGCGCCCTGGAGCCCGGACTACCTCGGCAAGGTCGACGAGGGCCAGGCGCAGGTGTACCTCCTCGGCTGGACGGGCGACTACGGCGATCCCGACAACTTCGTCGGCACGTTCTTCCGCTCGAAGCAGAAGGCGTGGGGCACGGTCGACAAGCCGAACGACGCTGTGATCAAGCAGCTCGAGCAGGCGCAGGTCGAGACCGACGCCGCCAAGCGGAAGGCCGAGTACCAGGAGGCCAACCGGATGATCATGGACTGGCTCCCGGGTGTGCCGTACGTGCACACGAAGCCCGCCGTCGGGTTCACGTCGAACGTGTCGGGCTACCACACGAGCCCGGTCGGACTGGAGTTCTTCAACACGGTCTCGATCGGCAGCTAGCACCCAGAGGAGCCGGCGGACATGCTTCGCTTCACCGTCCGCCGGCTCCTCCTGCTTCTCCCGATCCTCCTCGGCCTCTCGATCATCGTCTTCTTCTGGGTGCGCGCCCTGCCCGGCGGGCCCGCGCAGGCGCTCCTCGGCGAGCGGGCGACGCCGGAGCGGATCGTGCAGATCAACCACCAGTACGGGCTCGACCGGCCGGTGTACGTCCAGTACTGGAAGTACCTCGGCAAGACCGCGAAGCTCGACTTCGGCGACTCGATCGTCTCGCGGCGGCCGGTCACGACCGAGCTCCAGGAGCGGTTCCCCGCGACGATCGAGCTCGCGCTCGCGGCGATGCTCTTCTCCGTCCTCGTCGGGATCCCGCTCGGCTTCTTCGCCGCGAAACGCTACGGCAGCCCGCTCGACCACGCCTCCCTGGTGGCGTCGCTCCTCGGGATCTCGATCCCGGTCTTCTTCCTCGGGATCATCCTCAAGTACCTGTTCGCGGTGAAGCTGCACTGGCTGCCGACGGTCGGCCAGTCGTCGGTGCTGATCGACACGCCGCACCCGACGAAGTTCTATCTCGTCGACGCGATCCTGGCGCTCGACGGGACGGCGGTCTGGGACGTGCTCCAGCACCTGCTGCTGCCGGCGATCGCGCTCGGCTCGATCCCGCTCGCGGTGATCGCCCGGATCACGCGCGCCGCCGTGCTCGACGTGCAGAACGAGGACTACGTCCGCACCGCGCGCGCCAAGGGGATGTCGCCGCGGGTCGTCGACACGCGCCACGTGCTCCGCAACGCGCTGCTGCCCGTCTCGACGATCATCGGCCTCCAGGTCGGGCTCCTGCTCTCGGGCGCGGTGCTGACGGAGACGGTCTTCGCCTGGCCGGGGATGGGCACCTGGCTCGTCCAGGCGATCCGCGACCGCAACTTCCCGGTGATCGAGGGCGGCGTCCTCTTCGTCTCGCTCGTCTTCGTCTTCGTGAATCTGCTCGTCGACCTCTCGTACGGGCTGATCAACCCGCGGATCCGGTTGAGTTGAGCGTCGCCGAGGCCGAAGCCGCCGGGCTCGCGCTCGAGCCGCCGACCGGGCTCTGGGGCGATGCCTGGCGCAGGCTGCGCCGGAACCCGGGCGCGCTTGTCGGGTTCGGGCTCGTGACGTTGTTTCTGACGGTGGCGCTGCTCGCGCCCCTGGTCGCACCGCACGGGCCGCGCGACCAGCAGAAGCAGAACGGCATCCTCGGCGTGCAGGCGCCGTCGCTCGCGCACCCGTTCGGCGTCGACCAGCTCGGCCGCGACGAGTTTTCGCGCGTGCTCTACGGGGCGCGCTACTCGCTCCTGATCGGCGTCGTCTCGGTCGCCGTCGGCCTCTCCGTCGGGATGCTGCTGGGCGCGCTCGCCGGCTATCTCGGCAGCTGGATCGACACGGCGATCATGCGCGCGATGGACATCATGCTGTCGATTCCGGGCCTGCTGCTCGCGATCGGGATCGTCGCGATGCTCGGGCCGGGGATCGTGCAGATCATGGTCGCGGTCGGGGTGACGAACGTGCCCGTCTTCGCGCGGCTCCTGCGCGGCTCGATCCTCGCGCAGCGCGAGAACGACTTCGTGCTGGCCGCGCGCTCGGTGGGCGTGCCGCGCCGCCAGATCCTCGCCTCGCACATCCTCCCGAACGCGATCTCGCCGGTGATCGTCCAGGGGACGCTTGCGCTCGCGACCGCGATCATCGACGTCGCCGGGCTCGGCTTCCTCGGGCTCGGCCCGCAGGATCCGTCGACGCCGGAGTGGGGCACGATGCTGACGGACACGGTGCGCTACCTCCAGACCGCGCCGTACCTCGCGATCTTTCCCGGTCTGGCGATCGTCTTCTCGGTGCTGGGCTTCAACCTGATCGGCGACGGGCTCCGAGAAGCTCTGGACCCGAAGCTTCGCAGCCGGTAGTCTGCGGGTCGCCGCTGTCCTAGAGAGGAGAACGTATGAGGGGAACGCCGCTCAAGCTCGTCATGCTCGTCGCAGTGGGGGTCGCCTCCGTGGCGGCCGTCGTCAGCAGTGCCGGCGCGAAGGGCGGGCCGACGCTCGTGTTCGCAGCCGCGCGCGACCCGAAGACTCTCGATCCCGCACTCGTGTCCGACGGGGAGTCGTTGCGTCCGATCCGTCAGATGATGGAGGGGCTCGTCACGCTCAAGCCGGGCACAACCGTGGTGCGCCCGTCACTGGCCCTCTCGTGGTCTGTGACGAAGAACAGGCTCGCGTGGACGTTCAAGCTCCGCCGCGGGGTCAAGTTCCAGGACGGGACGCAGTTCAACGCGGCCGCCGTCTGCTTCAACTTCAACCGCTGGTTCAACTTCAAGGGGCCGTTCCAGTCACCTGACGCCACCTACTACTGGCAGACCGTCTACGGCGGCTTCCACCATCCCGAAGCCGGCAGCCCGCAGGGCGGCAGCCTCTACAAGGGCTGCAAGGCTTTGAAGAACGGCGACGCTCGCATCTTCCTGAACAACCCGTCCGGCTCGTTCATCGGGTCGCTCGCGATCCCCTCGTTCTCGATGCAGAGCCCGACCGCGCTCCAGCGCTACCAGGCCGACGAGGGCACCGTCTCCGGAGGCGTCTTCCGCGCGACCGGGACCTACGGCACCCTGCATCCGACGGGCACCGGGCCGTTCGTCTTCCAGTCGTGGACGCTGCGCGACAAGCTGGTGCTCATCCGCAACACGAAGTACTGGGGCCCGAAGGCGAAGCTCCAGACGCTGATCTTCCGGCCGATCTCCGACAACGCGGCGCGCCTCCAGGCGCTCCAGACCGGCGAGGTGCAGGGCTACGACCTCGTTGCTCCGGAGGACGTTCCGACGGTCAGCTCGAACCCGAAGCTGAAGCTGCTGAACCGGCCGGCCTTCAACGTCGGCTACGTCGGCTTCAACCAGAAGATCGCGCCGATGAACAACCCGGCGGTGCGGCAGGCCGTCGCCTACGGGCTCGACCGCGAAGGCGTCGTCAAGGCGTTCTACGGCGGCCGCGGCCAGGTGGCGGACGAGTTCATGCCGCCGCAGGTGATCGGCTACGCGAAGGACGTGCAGAAGTACACCTACGACCCGGCCAAGGCCAAGGACATCCTGACGAAGGCCGGCTTCAAGCTGCCGGTCGAGCTCGACTTCTGGTACCCGACGAGCGTGTCGCGGCCGTACATGCCCGACCCGCAGCGGAACTTCGAGGCCTTCGCGGCGAGCCTGGAGAAGTCCGGGTTCAAGATCACGCCGCACAGCGCCCCGTGGAGCCCCGACTACCTCGGCAAGGTGCAGTCGGGCCAGGCCCAGCTCTACCTGCTCGGCTGGACCGGCGACTACGGCGATCCCGACAACTTCGTCGGGACGTTCTTCCGCACCGCGCAGGACCAGTGGGGCTTCAACAACCCAGGCCTCTTCGACCTGCTGAACAAGGCGCGTGAGGAGACGAGCCTCGCCAAGCGGATCGCGATGTACCAGGACGCGAACCGGCAGATCATGAAGTTCCTGCCGGGCGTGCCGTACGTCCACTCGACGCCGGCGCTCGCGTTCCAGAAGCGCGTCAAGGGCTACATCCCGAGCCCGGTCTCGCTCGAGCCGTTCCAGCTCGTCTCGATCGTGGGAGGGGTCTAGGTCCTAGCAGGCGAGCCGACGGACGACGTGTAGATGCTGCGCTTCGTCGTCCGTCGGCTCCTGCTGCTCGTCCCGATCCTGCTCGGCCTCTCGATCCTGATCTTCATGTGGATCAGGGTGCTGCCGGGTAGCCCCGCGCAGGCGTTGCTCGGCGAGCGTGCCACCCCGGAGGCGGTGGCCGCGCTCCGCCACCAGTACGGGCTCGACCAGCCGCTGCCCGTCCAGTACTGGAGCTATCTGAAGACGACCGTGAGCGGCGACCTCGGCGTCAGCATCTCGTCGCGCCAGAACGTGACGAGCGAGATCCGCGCGCGCTTCCCGGCGACGATCGAGCTGACGCTCACGGCGATGCTGTTCGCGATCCTCGTCGGGATCCCGATTGGCTTCCTCGCGGCGAAGCGGTACGGGCGGTTGCTCGACCACCTCAGCCTCGTCACGTCCCTCGTCGGGATCTCGATCCCGATCTTCTTCCTCGCGCTGATCCTGAAGTACATCTTCGCGGTCCGGCTCGGCTGGCTCCCGTCGATCGGCCGCGGCTCGGTGCTGAGCGACACGAAGCACCCGACGAACTTCTACATCCTCGACGCGATCATCGAGCGCGACGGACACGCGCTCTGGGACGCGGTCAGGCACCTGATCCTGCCGGCGATCGCGCTCGGCTCGATCCCGCTCGCGATCGTCGCCCGGATCACGCGCGCCGCCGTGCTCGACGTCCAGAACGAGGACTATGTCCGCACGGCGCGGGCGAAGGGGATGTCGCCGGGCGTCGTCGACCGGCGACACGTGATGCGGAACGCCCTCCTCCCGGTGACGACGATCATCGGCCTCCAGGCGGGCCTGCTCCTCTCGGGCGCTGTGCTCACCGAGACGGTCTTCGCGATCCCCGGGATGGGCTCGTGGCTCGCGAACGCGATCTTCGAGCGCGACTACCCCGTGCTCCAGGGCGGGATCCTCTTCGCCGCGATCGTGTTCGTGCTCGTCAACCTGATCGTCGACATCTCGTACGCCGTGATCAACCCGCGGATCAGGTACAGCTGATGGTTACGTGAGCCTCGCGGAGATCGAAGCGGTCGAGGTCGCCCTCGAGACCCCGAGCAGCCTCTCGCGCGACGCCTGGCAGCGGCTCCGGCGGAACCCGGGCGCGATCGCCGGCTTCGCGATCGTCTCGCTGTTCGTGCTCGTCGCGATCCTCGCGCCGTTGCTCGCGCCGGCCGACCCGCGCAACGTCGACCTGACCGCCGTCGGCCTCCAGTGCTGCCCCGGCCCGTCGCACGCGCACTTGCTCGGCGTCGACCCGCTCGGGCGCGACGAGCTCTCGCGGATCATCTTCGGCGCCCGCTTCTCGCTGCTCGTCGGCGTGGTCGCCGTCTCGGTCGGCCTCTCGGTCGGCGTCGTCCTCGGCGCGGTCGCCGGCTACGCGGGCGGCTTCGTCGACGGGCTGATCATGCGCCTCACGGACGTGATGTTGTCGATCCCGGGGCTCCTCTTCGCGATCGGGCTCGTCGCGGCGCTCGGCCAGAGCCTGACCTCGGTGATGATCGCGATCGGCGTCGTCAACATCCCGATCTTCGCCCGGCTCCTGCGCGGCTCCGTGCTCGCGCAGAAGGAGAACGACTTCATCCTCGCCGCACGCTCGGTCGGCGTCCCGCGCCGCCAGATCCTCGTCTCGCACATCCTCCCGAACGCCGTCGCGCCGCTGATCGTCCAGGCGACGCTCGCCCTCGCGACCGCGATCATCGACGTCGCGGCGCTCGGCTTCCTCGGGCTCGGCTCGCAGGACCCGGGCCGCGCGGAATGGGGGTCTATGCTCGCGAACACGGATCGCTACCTCCAGACCGCACCGTTCCTCGCGATCATCCCGGGCCTGGCGATCGTGCTGTCCGTGCTGGGCTTCAACCTGATCGGCGACGGTCTCCGCGAGGCGCTCGACCCGAAGCTCAGGGGGCGGACATGAGAGAGCCTCTGCTGTCCGTGGAGGACCTCCGCGTCGAGTTCTGGACGTCGCGCGGCACCGTGTACGCCGTCAACGGGATCTCGTTCGACATCGCCCCAGGCGAGACGCTCGGGATCGTCGGCGAGTCGGGCTGCGGCAAGAGCGTCACCTCGCTCGCCCTGCTCGGGATCCTGCCGCGCGCCGGCAAGGTGCGGAGTGGCACCGCCACCTTCGGCGGCCGCGACCTGCTGACGCTCTCCGATCAGCAGCTGCGCGCGATCCGCGGCCGCGAGATCGCGATGATCTTCCAGGACCCGATGACGAGCCTGAACCCGGTGCTGACGATCGGGCGCCAGCTGCGCGAGCCGCTCGAGACGCACTTCGGCCTCGACAAGAAGGCCGCGAACAAGCGCGCCGTCGAGCTGCTCGACCAGGTCGGGATCCCGGGCGCGAAGTCGCGCCTCGGGGACTACCCGCACCAGTTCTCGGGCGGGATGCGCCAGCGCGTGATGATCGCGATGGCGCTCGCGTGCGAGCCGAAGCTCCTGATCGCCGACGAGCCGACGACGGCGCTCGACGTCACGATCCAGGCGCAGATCCTGGCACTCTTGAAGGAGCTCGTCGCCGAGCGTGACACCGCGCTCGTCCTGATCACGCACGACCTCGGCGTCGTCGCCGGGATGTGCGAGCGCGTGAACGTGATGTACGCCGGCATGTTCATGGAGACGGGCTCGGCCGAGCAGGTCTTCGCCAGGCCCCGGCACCCGTACACGCTCGGGCTGCTCCAGAGCGTCCCGCGCCTCGACACGCAGCGCCAGACGCTGACCCCGATCGAGGGCGCGCCGCGCGACCAGCTGACGGCGCCGCAGGCGTGCCCGTTCGCGCCGCGCTGCCGCTACGAGGTGGAGCAGTCGCGCCTGGAGGTGCCGCCGCTCCGCGAGCTCGAGCCCGGCCACCGCGTCGCCTGCTTCAACCCCGTGCCCGAGGACGAGTGGGCGCGCTCGCGCGCTGAGGCGGTCGCGTGACGATTCAGCCATACGAGGAGCGCCACCTCGAGCCCGTCGTCGCGCTCTGCCTCGCCCAGGGCTGGCCGAACTGGGGCGATCGCGAACGCACGCGTCGCGCGCTCGTCGCTCCCGGGGTGACGACCCTCGTCGCGCTCGACGACGACAGCGTCCTCGGGGTCGCCCAGGTCATCTCCGACGGCGCGATCACCGCGTATCTTTCGCTCCTGGTCGTGGCCGAGACGGCGCGGCGCCGCGGTGTCGGGCGGAGCCTGATCGACGCGGTGTTCGCGGAGACCGGCCTCGCGCGGCTCGATCTCCTCTCGGAGAACGACGCCGTCGGCTTCTACGGCTCCTTCCCGCACAAGGTGAAGCCCGGCCTGCGGATCTACCCGAGCGAGGCGGC
>DAISLG010000084.1:0-9258 GCA_036820565.1 Gaiellaceae bacterium
GAGCTCGGGGCTGACCGAGGTGACGCTGGACGCGGGCGGGACCGTGCTCTCCACGGACGAGGCCGAGGGGAACGTTCATGTCGTCGTGCGGCCCTGGGAGATCTCCGTCGGCCGCTCTCGCGAGCCCGATTCGGCGCTGAACCACGTCGGCGGCCGCGTCGAGTCCGTCGTCCCCGTCGGCAACCGCGTCCGGGTGCGAATCGGGCCGCTCACGGCGGAGGTCACCGTCGACTCGGTCGAGCGACTCGCGATCGTGCCGGGCGCAGAGATGATCGCGTCCTTCAAGGCGACGGGAACGCGCCTGCTCGCTTAAGAGCTCAAGCCGAAAGCCGCACGCGCCGATGGCGAGGGAATGCTGCGGCAACGGCTCGTCCCGGTGCTCGCGCTCATCATCGCGGGCGCCGTGGTGCCGGGTGCCCTGCTCCACTTCCTCGGCGGCCACCGGGTTCACTTCACCGGCACGTTCCACTTCGAGGCGGTCGGCATCAGCGCTTTCGCCGCGACGATCGCCGCGATCGCGCTCACCTTCGTCGGCGTGCGCAGGCGCGACCCGCGGACGGTGATCGTCGGGACGGCCTTTTCTGCGATGGCGGCGCTTCTCTGCGTGCACGGCCTCTCGACGCCGGGCGTGCTCGTCGGCGAGAACGGCCTCGTGGCGTTCACGGGCGGTGCCACGCTCCCTGTCGGCGGCGCCGTGCTGGCGCTTGGCGCCGTTCCGTCGCTCCAGCAGCCACGTGGGATCCGCACGCTCCTCTTGCTCCAGGGCGCGCTCGTCGTCGCGATCCTCGGCACGAGCGCGCTCGGAACGGCCTTCCCCCAACTCGTACCGGCGGTGCCGGAAGCGGGGAGCGGGCCGGCGATGGTGTTGCTCATGATCGGCCTCGCGCTCTACGCCCTGCTCGCCGTTCGGGCCGCGTCCACCTTCCTGCTCACCCGCCGCTTCGCAGATCTCGTCGTCGTGGTCGGCGTCGGCTGCCTCGCCGTCGCGCTCGTTGCCGCTTTGACGCTCGAGTACTACGAGCTCGGTTGGTGGCTGGGCCACCTGTTCGAACTCTTCGGGATCGTCCTCGTCGGCGCTCCGGTCGCGATCGACCTGCACCGCTCTGCCCAGTCGCGGCCGCTCGCGGGCGACTTCCGCGCCGCCGAGCTGGTTGCCGCCGAGGAGGCGTTCCTCGGCGCCCAGGTTCGCGCTCTTACCGTCGTGCTGGCGGACAAGGACGAGTACACGGAGGAGCACACCCGCCGCGTGGCGATGCGCGCCGTCGAGGTCGGCGAGGAGCTGGGCCTCGCGGCCGGCCGGCTGCGAACGCTTGCGATCGGGGGGCTAGTCCACGACATCGGGAAGCTCCGCGTCGCGGACGAGATCCTGAAGAAGCCCGCCGCGCTCGACGAGCAGGAGTTCGCGGTGATCAGGCGCCATCCGGAGTGGGGACACGCGCTCCTCGGTGAGCTTGGAGCGTTCGGAGAGGGTGTCCGGCGCCTCGTGCTCGACCATCACGAGCGGCTCGACGGCAGCGGCTATCCCCGCGGACTTCGGGCCGACCTGCTCGACCTCGAGACGAAGATCCTGGCCGTCTGCGACGTCTACGACGCGCTGATCTCGCACCGCGTGTACCGCGAGGCGTGGACGCACCACCAGGCGATGAGCTTCCTGCGTGACCGCGCCGGCACGGAGTACGACCGCCGGTGCGTCGAGGCGCTGGAGCGGACGCTCGTGCGTATGACGGAGCGCCACCGCGAGCCGACGCGGATTGCGGCGATCAGCGCGCCGTAGTCGAGCGAGCGGCGCAGCAGGCCGAGGGCGGCGGCGAGCCGCCCCGCAAGCGTCGTCTTCCCGGCGCCGGGCGGGGAAAATCGTTGCAGTTTCGACACACGGACGCCGCGTTCAGCCCACTATCCTTGGATATCCCCGTGGGTGGGTGGGGGCTAGGGACGGCGAAATTCGTGGGTCCCGCGCGCGTCTAACCACTGGGGCGCTGGGGGCCGCGCGACGCGCGCCGGCCCGAGTCGCCGGGCTCAGTCCGCGAGCAGCCGCCGCAGCACGAACGGAAGGATCCCGCCGTGGCGCAGGTACTCGCGCTCGCGCGGCGTGTCGAGCCGGACGCGGGCCCGGAACTTCTTGCCGTCGGCTCGCACCGTCACCTCGTGCGCCTCGCCGTTCTCGACGCCTTCGACCGCGAACTCCTCGCGGCCCGTGAGGCCGAGCGTCGCCGGCGTCTCGCCGTCCATGAACTGGAGCGGCAGGATCCCCACCATCAGCAGGTTCGAGCGGTGGATCCGCTCGTAGCTCTCGGCGATCACGGCGCGCACGCCGAGCAGGTTCGGGCCCTTCGCGGCCCAGTCGCGCGACGAGCCCGAGCCGTACTCCTTGCCCGCGAGCACGATCGTCGGCGTCCCCTCGGCGAGATACCGCTCGGAGATCTCGAAGATCGAGCCCTCCTCTCCGCTCGGCACGTGCACCGTCCACGTGCCCTCGCTCTCCGGGACGAGCAGGTTGCGCAGCCGCACGTTCGCGAACGTCCCGCGCACCATCACCTCGTGGTTGCCGCGGCGGGAGCCGTACGAGTTGAAGTCCTTGCGCTCGATCCCGTGCTCGACGAGATACCGCCCCGCGGGCGAGTCGGGCTTGATCGCGCCGGCCGGGGAGATGTGGTCGGTCGTGACCGAGTCGCCGAGGATGACGAGGCAGCGCGCCCCGGCCAGGTCATCGACCGTGCCCGGCTCGCGCGACATGCCCTCGAAGTACGGCGGCTGACGCACGTACGTGGACGCGGGATCCCACGCGAACAGCTCGCCCTCGGGCACGGGCAGCGCGCGCCAGTCGTCGCCGCCGGTGAAGACGTCCGCGTACGTGGAGCGGAACATCTCGCCGTGCACCGACGACGCGATCGTCTCCTGGATCTCCGCCGAGGTCGGCCAGAGGTCCGAGAGGAAGACGTCGCCGCCGTCCGCGCCCTGCCCGAGCGGCTCGGTCGCGAGGTCGATGTCCATCCGCCCGGCGAGCGCGTACGCGACGACGAGCGGCGGCGAGGCGAGGTAGTTCGCCTTGATCTCCGGATGGATGCGCGCTTCGAAGTTGCGGTTGCCGGAGAGGACGGCGCACACGACGAGGTCGCCCTCGTCCACGGCGGCCGAGATCTCGTCCGGGAGCGGGCCCGAGTTGCCGATGCAAGTCGTGCAGCCGTAGCCGACCGTCTGGAAGCCGAGCTCGTCGAGGTAGCGGTCGAGGCCGGACCTCTCGAAGTACTCCGTCACCACCTTCGAGCCAGGAGCGAGGCTCGACTTGACCCACGGCTTTCGCCGGAGGCCCAGCTCGACCGCCTTCTTCGCGACGAGGCCGGCGCCGATCATCACCTGCGGGTTCGACGTGTTCGTGCAGCTCGTGATCGCGGCGATCACGACGCTGCCGTGCTCCAGCTCGTAGTCGGCGCCCTCGACCTGCACGCGCCGCCGCGTCGGCTGAATCGTCGAGACCGGCGCCGGATCCTCGTCCGGAAGAGGCTTCGCGCCCGGAGACATCTCGCCGGGCGGGTCGCTCGCCGGGAACGTATCGGCCACGTCCTTGTCGTGCGTGCCGTTGCCGTAGTCGACGCCGAAGCTCTCGAGCGAGCCGAGGAACGCGGACTTCGAGACGCGCAGCGGCACGCGGTCCTGCGGCCGCCGCGGGCCCGCGATCGACGGCTCGATCGACGAGAGGTCGAGCTCGACGACCTGCGAGTAGGTCGGCTCCTCGCTTGGGTCGTGCCAGAGCATGTTCTCCTTGCAGTAGGCCTCGACAAGCGCGATTCGTTCGGCGGGGCGGCCGCTGAGCCGCAGGTACTCGAGCGTGAGGTCGTCCACCGGAAAGAACCCGCAGGTCGCGCCGTACTCCGGTGACATGTTCCCGAGGGTCGCGCGGTCCGCGAGCGGCAGCGAGGCGAGGCCGTGACCGAAGTACTCGACGAACTTGCCGACGACGCCGGTCTTGCGCAGCATCTCGGTCACGGTCAGGACGAGGTCGGTCGCCGTCGCGCCCTCCGGCATCGAGCCCGAGAGCCTGAAGCCGACGACCTGCGGGACGAGCATCGAGAGCGGTTCGCCGAGCATCGCCGCCTCGGCCTCGATCCCGCCGACGCCCCAGCCGAGGACGCCGAGGCCGTTCACCATCGTCGTGTGCGAGTCGGTGCCGACGAGCGTGTCCGGGAACGCGCTGCCGTCGCGCGACTCGATCACGCGCGCGAGGTATTCGAGGTTGACCTGGTGGACGATGCCGGTGCCGGGCGGGACGACCTTGAAGTCGCGGAATGCCGACTGGCCCCAGCGCAGGAAGGCGTACCGCTCGCGGTTGCGCTCGAACTCGCGCTCGACGTTGTGCCGGAACGCGAACTTCGTCCCGAACTCGTCGACCTGCACCGAGTGGTCGATCACGAGCTCCGACGGGATCAGCGGGTTGATCCGCTCCGGGTCGCCGCCGAGGTCGGCCATCGCGTTTCGCATCGCCGCGAGGTCGACGATCGCGGGCACGCCCGTGAAGTCCTGGAGCAGCACGCGCGCGGGCGCGAACGAGATCTCGCGGCTCGGCTCGTCCTTCGCGACCCAGCCTGCGACGGCATCGACGTCGCTCTCGTCGCCGTTCCGCAGGACGTTCTCGAGCAGGATCCGCAGCGTGTACGGCAGCCGCGCGACGTCGTGCGACGCCTGGAGCACGTCGAGCCTCGCGATCTCGTACGAGCGGTCTCCGACGATCAGCTTGGCCACGTCTCGATTCAATCAGAACGCGCGGCACCGCCCGCGCGCGCGGACCGTAGACTCGCGGGATGGAGCGTCACATCGTCGCGTACGGCGGCGGGGGCGGCACCGAGGAGCTGACGCGCCGCCTCTTCGGCTTCGCCTTCGACCTCGCCGGCAAGGAGCGCCCCCGCGTCGGCTTCGTCCCGACCGCGGTCGGCGACGCCGCCGAGAGCATCGTCTCGTTCTACGAGCGCTACGCGGAGCTCGGCGAGATCTCGCACCTGACGTTCTTTCCCTGGCCGCCCCGCGACCTCCGTGAGTGGGCGCTCTCGCGGGACGTGCTCGTGATCAGCGGCGGCAACACGGCGAACATGCTCGCGCTCTGGCGGCTGCACGGCTTCGACGGGATCGTGCGCGAGGCGTGGGAGGCCGGCGTAGTCCTCTGCGGCCAGAGCGCCGGGATGATCTGCTGGTTCGAGGCGGGCGTGACCGACTCGTTCGGCCCGGACCTCGACGGGATGCGCGACGGGCTCGGCTTCCTCGCGGGCAGCGCGTGCCCGCACTACGACGGCGAGGCGCTCCGCCGCCCGCGCTACCGCGAGCTCGTGGACGGTGGCTTCCCGCCCGGCCTCGCCGCCGACGACGGCGTCGGCCTCCACTTCGCCGGCGAGGAGCTCGTCGAGGTCGTCACCGTCCGCGACGGAGCGGGCGCCTACCGCGTCGAGCCGGGATCCCAGACGCCGCTCGCGGCCCGCTCGATCTAGATGGTTGATCAGGCATCTAGGCCGGCTCGAGCACGGCTTCCTCGGGCAGCGGCGTGCCGACCACGCGCTTGCCGAAGGGCATCAGCGGGTCCTCGAAGACGCTGACGACGGTCGAGCTCGCGAAGAAGCCGACGACCTTGACCGTGTCGGTGCCGACGTTGATCACGTCGTGCGGGACGAGTGCGGGCACGAGGCCGATTCCGCCCGCCGCGAGCCGGCCGCGCTCGTCGCCGACGACCGCCTCCGCCTCGCCGGCGAGGATCAGGACGATCTCCTCCGCGCTGTCGGTGTGCACGCCGCAATGCGCGCCGGGCTCGAGCTCGAAGTAGACGACGGACGACGCGGCGGCGCCGACGCCGCTGAAGATCGGAAAGTCGACCCGCATCTTGCGGGACGGGTCGGTGGCCGACGACGCCTCGAAGAGATCGCTGTCCTGAAGCTGAAGAGCGAGCATGTGCACTACCTCCTTATGGATTTACACCGGTGTAAAGTGATATTACCTGCTTCACCTACACTCCTGTCAAGCGAAAAAATGGAACCCGTGACCCGCAAGTACGAGTTGAAGCGCCGCGCGGAGCGGCAGGAACAGACACGCGCCCGAATCGTCGAGGCCGCGATCGCGCTTCACTCGGAGGTCGGGCCCGCCCGGACGACGATCAGCGCGATTGCCGCGCGGGCCGGCGTCGGGCGCCCGACCGTCTACAGCCACTTCCCCGATGAGGAGCTGCTGCTGGCGGCCTGCTCGGGCCTCCACGCGGAGCGGTTCCCGAGACCCGACCCGGAGGGGTGGGTCTCGATCGGCGACCCGGCCGAGCGCCTCCGCGTCGCGCTCCGCGAGCTCTACGGGTACTACCGTCGGCATCGGAGCCTCCTCGCGAACATCGCGCGCGACCACGACCACCCGCCGATGCGCAACGCGCTGGCCGAGCGCCTCGAGGAGCTGGGGCGGATGGGGGCCGTGCTCGCCCGCGGTCGCCCGCGGCAGCAGGCCGTCGGCGCGGCGCTCTCCCTCGCGTTGAGCTTCGAGACGTGGCGGACGCTCGACCGCGCCGGCCTCGACGACGACCAGGCGGTCGGGCTGATGGAGTCGCTCGTCGACAGCTCTTAATGTTCGCTTAACCGCCCCACACTCGCGCTCAACACCCCGTGGCTATAACAGTGCGCAGTGGGCTCCTTCCGAACACCGATCCGCGCCGCCGAGTTGCTCGCCGTTGCTCTCCTTGGCGCCGTCCTCGCGCTCGGCGGCGCGGCCGTGCTCGGACGGCTCGGCGGCGGGACGACGATCCAGGAGGTCCAGCCGGCCGCGATGACCGGCGCCGGCGACGTCGCGCTCGGCTCGCAGAGCGGTACTGCGCTCAGCGTGGCGCAGATCTACAGGCGCAGCGCGTCCGGTGTCGTCCAGATCACCGCCACGAGCGTCGTCCAGCCTGCGGCCGACCCCGTCTTCGGCGACCTCTTCCCGCACCTGTCGCAGACCGAACAGGCGCTCGGCTCCGGCTTCGTGATCGACAAGGCCGGTCACATCGTCACGAACTACCACGTCGTCGAGAACGCGAAGTCCGTGCAGGTCAGCTTCTCGGACCGGGACAAGGTGAGCGCCCGTGTCGTCGGCACCGATCCTTCGACCGACCTCGCGGTGCTCCAGGTCGACGCGAGGTCGCGCGCGCTGGCACCGCTGCCGCTCGGGAACTCCGACAACGTCCAGGTCGGCGACCCGGTCGTCGCGATCGGCAACCCGTTCGGGCTCCAGCGGACGGTCACCTCCGGGATCGTCAGCGCGCTCCAGCGCGAGTTGACGGCCCCCAACACCTACAAGATCGAGCACGCGATCCAGACCGACGCCGCCCTGAACCACGGTAACTCGGGCGGCCCGCTGTTGAACGCCGAGGGGCAGGTGATCGGCGTCAACTCGCAGATCTCCACCGGCAACACGGGCCAGCAGGGGAACGTCGGCATCGGCTTCGCGGTACCGGTCAACACCGTCAAGAACGTGGCTGCGCAGATCATCCGCAGCGGCAAGGTAGAGCACGCCTTCCTCGGCATCGGCGCGCAGCCGATCGACGACCGCCTGGCGCAGCTGTTCAAGCTCCCCGTGTCGCAGGGACTGCTCGTCCAGGACGTCCAGACGGGAAGCGGCGCCGCCAGGGCCGGGCTGAAGGCCGGTTCGACGAACGTGGTCGTCGAGGGCGAGAGCTACACGCTCGGCGGCGACGTGATCGTCAAGGCGGACGGCAAGCCGGTCGCCACCGTCGGGCAACTCCGCGACGTCGTCGCGACGAAGCGCCCCGGCGACGAGATCACGCTCGAGCTCTATCGCGGCTCGAAGCAGAAGACCGTGAACGTCAAGCTCGGACGGCAGCCGACCCTCCCGCTGCGCTAGCCGTCCCTCACCGGCCCCGTACCCCTGGGGGCCCCGCTCCCCGGGCCGTCCCGCCAGCACGGCCCGGGGAGCTCCTCTCCCTCCTCTACGCTTCCGCGGGTGGAGGACGCCTTCGGCCGGGGGCCCGACTTCTCGATCGGGGTCGAGGAGGAGCTGATGATCCTCGACGCCGGCACGCTCGACCAGGTCGGCGCCGTCGACGTCCTGCTCCGCGAGACGGAGGGGCTCGAGCTGCCGGGTCTGCTCAAGACCGAGCTGTTCGCGTCGGTCTTCGAGCTGACGACGCCCGTGTGCGCGACCGTCGACGAGGCGATTGCGTCCCTCCGGGAGCTGCGCCGTGCCGCAGCGGGGGCGGCGGCCGCCAACGGCCTTGCCATCGCCGCAGCCGGTTCCCACCCGTTCGCCGTGCCCGAGCGCCAGCCGGTCGTCCAGGAGGAGCGCTACACGTCGTTCGTCGAGTACGCGGGCGTGTCCGCGCGGCGGCAGGGGGTGCAGGGCCTCCACGTCCACGTCGGGATGCCAGACGGCGAGACCTGCTGGCGGGTGCTCGAGAACGTTCTGCCGTGGCTGCCGCTCGTGCTCGCGCTGTCGGCCAACTCGCCGTACGTCGGCGGCGAGGCGACGGGGATGATGTCGAACCGCGCGGGCGTCCTCGCCGAGTTGCCCCGCTCGGGCGCGCCGCCGGCGTTCGGCTCGTACGCGGGCTGGGAGGAGTGGGTCGAGCGGCTCGTCCGGCTCGGCGTGACCGCCGACTACACACGCATCTGGTGGGACGTCCGCCCGCACCCGCGGCTCGGGACGCTCGAGATCCGCATGGCCGACCAGCCGACCTCGCTCGAGCGGACGCGTGCGCTCGTCGATCTCGTCGTCTCGCTCTGCCGGACGCTCGCCGGCCAGGAGAGCGGCCCCGCCGGCCGGGGCGACTACCTCCAGAACCGCTGGGCGGCGGCGCGGTTCGGCCCGCGCGCGGAGCTGATCCATCCGGACGGGTCGAGGGTAGCCGGCGTTCCCGGGCTCGCGGCCGAGGTCGGATGGCCGCTCGACCCGGCGCGGTGCGAGGGCGACGACCAGCTGGCCTCCGGGAGCCCGCAGGCCGCCGCGGCCTGGCTCGTCGAAGCCACGCTAGGCTAGGGGCGTGGCGACCCAGACGGAGACGATCCAGGTCAGCGGCATCCGCTGCGAGCGCTGCGTGATGCGGCTCGGCAAGGTGCTCGAGGGCCACGAGGGCCTCGCCTCCGCGAACGCGAACCTGATGGGACAGATCACGCTCGAATGGGACGACGAGCGCACCTCGAAGGATGCGCTCGTCGCCGCGATGTCGAAGGGCGGCTTCCGCCTTCAGGCGTTCGTCTAGCGGTTCGCCGTGACGCCGCCGGGGTCGTTCGCGTTGCGCGAGCGGTCGTG
>DAISLG010000085.1:0-9252 GCA_036820565.1 Gaiellaceae bacterium
GAGTCGTTCAACGCGAAGCTCCTCCGCGCCGCGGAGGAGCTCGCGCCGGACGGCGTCGAGTTCTCGTACTACGACGAGCTCGAGGACGTGCCCCCGTACAACGAGGACCACGACACGGACGACCCGCCCGTTGTCGTCTCCCGCCTGCGGGAGCGGATCGCCGGCGCCGACGCGATCCTGATCGCGACGCCCGAGTACAACTACTCGGTTCCCGGCCAGCTCAAGACCGCGCTCGACTGGGCCTCGCGCCCGGCGGGCACGGGAGCCCTGGCCGGCAAGCACGCGGCCGTGATGGGGGCGAGCACCGGCATGTTCGGCGCCGTGTGGGCGCAGGCCGAGGTGAGGAAGATCCTCGGTGCGACGGGTGCCCGCGTCGTCGAGGGCGAAGTCCCCGTCGGGCATGCGCACGACCGCTTCCACGCCGACGGCACGCTCCGCGACGAGGAGATCAAGGACGCGGTCGCGTCGCTCCTCTCCGACCTCGTCGGCGCGGTCGCCGAGCTCCGCGCCGCCGCGTGACCACGTAACAGACTGGTACTTGGAGTGAAGTAGGCTCCGCGCGGATGGCGCACGAGACGACCGAGGCGAAGCTCAGGTGGCTCGAGGAGCTGCGCGACGAGGCGCTGCACGCGGGCTCGGAGAAGTCGGTCGCAAAGCACAAGGCCGCCGGCAAGCTGCTCGCCCGCGAGCGCGCCGAGAAGCTGCTCGACCCGGGGACGTTCGTCGAGCTCGACCGCTACGTCCGCCACCGCGAGGCCGAGTTCGGGATGCGTGAGCGGCGGCCCTACGGCGACGCGGTCGTCACCGGCTACGGCGAGATCTTCGGCCGCAAGGTCTTTCTCTTCTCGCAGGACTTCACCGTCTTCGGCGGCTCGCTCTCCGAGGTCTTCGCCGAGAAGATCTGCAAGGTGATGGACATGGCCGCGAAGTACGGCTGTCCCGTGATCGGGATCAACGACTCGGGCGGCGCGCGGATCCAGGAGGGCGTCGTCTCGCTCGCCGGTTACGCGGAGATCTTCTGGCGGAACGTGCAGAGCTCGGGCGTGATCCCGCAGATCTCCCTCGTGCTGGGCCCCTGTGCCGGCGGGGCGGTCTACTCCCCCGCGATGACCGACTTCGTGCTGATGGTCGAGGGCTCGTCGTACATGTTCATCACCGGTCCCGACGTCGTGAAGACGGTGACGGGCGAGGAGGTCACGTTCGAGGAGCTCGGCGGCGCGGCGACGCACGCGGCGAAGTCGGGCGTGGCGCACATGACCTCGCCCGACGAGGAGGCCGCGCTCGAGGACGCCCGTTACCTGCTCTCGTTCCTGCCGCAGAACAACGTCGACCCGCCGCCCTTTGCGGAGCCGACCGACCCGATCGACCGTGAGGACGTCGACCTCGACACGATCGTCCCCGATGAGCCGTCGAAGCCGTACGACATCAAGGCTGTGATCGAGCGGGTCGTCGACGACGGCGAGTTCCTCGAGATCCACGAGCGCTACGCGGAGAACATCGTCTGCGGGTTCGCGCGGCTCGGTGGCTTCCCGGTCGGGATCGTCGGCAACCAGCCGCGCTCGCTCGCCGGCGTGCTCGACATCGACTCGTCCGTGAAGGCGGCGCGCTTCGTCCGCACCTGCGACGCGTTCAACATCCCGCTCGTCACCTTCGTCGACGTTCCCGGCTTCCTGCCCGGCACGGCGCAGGAGTGGGGCGGGATCATCCGGCACGGTGCGAAGCTCCTCTACGCCTACGCCGAAGCGACAGTGCCCAAATTGGCCGTGATCACCCGAAAGGCGTACGGAGGGGCGTACGACGTGATGAGCTCGAAGCACATCCGCGCCGACTTCAACTTCGCGTGGCCGACCGCCGAGGTGGCCGTGATGGGCCCCGAGGGCGCGGTCAACATCATCTTCCGCAACGAGCTCGCCGAGGCCGACGACCCGGACGCGCGGCGGGCCGAGCTGATCGCCGACTACAAGGAGCGCTTCGCGAACCCGTACACCGCGGCCGAGCGCGGCTACGTCGACGAGGTGATCGAGCCGCGGCGCACGCGGCCGGTGCTGATCGACGCGCTGCGGACGGCGATCACCAAGCGTGAGCGCCGCCCCGCGCGCAAGCACGGCAACATCCCGCTCTAGCCGGTCTGCGACGCGACGACCGTGAGCGCGGGGCGCATCGTCCCGAGCTCGTCGACGAGCGCCGTCACGACGACGGGGTCGAACTGGCTGCCGGAGCAGCGCTCGAGCTCGGCGACGGCTTCCGCGTGGGAGCGCGCGCGGCGGTAGACCCGGTCCGTCGTGATCGCGTCGTATGCGTCCGCGACGAACAGGATCCGCGCACCGAGCGGGATCGCGGCGCCCGTGAGACCGCTCGGATAGCCCGCTCCGTCCCAGCGCTCGTGGTGATGGCGGACCCACGTCGCGACCGGCTCGACCCCCAGGCCCTCGAGCATCTCGAACGCGGTCTGAGGGTGACGCTCGACGACGTCCCGCTCGGACGCGGTCAGTGCGCTCACCTTGGAGAGCACGTCCGCGGGCGTCGCGAGCTTGCCGATGTCGTGGAGCAGTGCGGCGAGCCGGATGAGCGCGACCTGCTCGCCGTCGAGCCCGAGCCGCCGCGCGATCCGCTCGGCGAGGTTGGCGACCGAGTCGGCGTGCGCGCCCGTTTGCGCGTCGCGCACCTCGGATGCGCGGACGAGCGCGGAGGCGGCCCGGAGCCGCGCCGCACGGTCGGTGTCGGGCAGCGGGAGCCGGTCGCCCTGCGGCGCCGAGGCGTCGAAGGTGGCGACCCGGTTCTTGCCGCGCCACTTGGCCCGGTAGAGGGCTTCGTCGGCGCACCGCACGAGCTCGCTCCGCTCGTCGGCGTGCTCGGGGAAGGTGGCCACGCCCGCGGAGACGCTGATCGTGCCGACGGCCTCGTGCTCGACCGCGGCGATCCGTTCGACGACGCGCTCGGCGATGAACCGCCCCTCCCCGGCGCCGCACGTGAGGACGAGCGCGAACTCGTCGCCGCCGAGGCGGAACGCCTCGCCGTCCTGGCGGAGCTGCGAGCCGATCAGTGCCAGCAGCCGGTCGCCGGCGGGATGGCCGTAGCCGTCGTTGACGCGCTTGAAGTCGTCGATGTCGATCATGCAGAGCGTCAGCTGCGCGCCGTCCGCGCCCGCCCGCTCGAGCCCGCTCTCGAGCTGCTCCTGGAAATGGCGGTGATTCCCGAGGCCCGTCAGCGGATCGGTCAGGGCGAGGCGCATCGCCGCGAGCCCGCGGTGCACGGAGCGCTGGTAGAGGAGGATTGCGATCAGCGGTCCCGCGAGCGCGGCGGCGAAGACCGGCGACTGCTCCCAGAGCACGTTCAGCATCAGGCTGACGGACGCCATGATCGCGAACGGAATCGCGGTCCAGTAGGCGCTGTGCGCGAGGAGCGTGAAGAAGGCCTGGCGCGACGAGACGGCGATCACGGCTGCGATCAGGACGACGTTGACGGCGTAGAACGCGGCGGCCGCCAGCGCGACTGCGGCGAGCGGGCCGAGCACCTGGCCGTGCGCGGGCGAGGCGCCGGCCGCGAGGCCGGCGGCCACCCCCCCGAGCGCGTAGACGGAGCTGTTGTACGCGAACCGGACGAACGGCCGCCGTGCGATCAGCTCGATCGCTCCCCGCGTCGTGAAGGCGACGATCGTGGCTGCGTGCCACCCGTAGAGGAGCGCGGCGCCCACGACGAAGACGGCGGCCAGCGAGACGGACCCGTTCGGCACGCTCTCGAGCGGCACCGGGAACGCCTCGGCCAACGTCGACGCGATCGCCAGCAGTGCCACAGCGCCGAGCAGTCCCGCGCCCGGGTGCGTGCGCGCGAGCTCGACGATCGCTCCCGCGAGCGCACCGCCGCCGCCGACGGCGACGGGCAGCACGAGCGACAGAAGCGGGATGCGGCGTCCGGCCCCGCGGGTGCGCGGCCGGACGCGTTCGGCGTTCATCGCTCTCCGCTAATCCCAGAAGAAGCCGAGCGGCTCGGCGAAGCCGCCGAACGCGCTCAAAGCCAGGACGATCACGAACACCAGCGGGGCGAGCCTTGTTTTCCAGTGGAGCACCGCTACTCCTTTGTTAGACCGCATTACTCGCAGTGTGGGAGTGAGAGGCGAGCGCGCATCCCCCGTCGGGGGGAGCGGCCGTCAGGAGCCGACGGCGAGAGCGTCCACGGGGTCGAGCTCGTCGGCGAACGCCTCGACGATCTCGGGATCGAACTGGGTACCCGCGCACCGGCGGAGCTCGTCGAGGGCGTCCGGACCCGAGAGCGGCCGGCGGTAGACGCGGTCGGAGGTCATCGCGTCGTAGGCGTCGGCGACGAAGATGATCCGCGCGCCGAGCGGGATCGCGTCGCCGGGCTGGCCGTCGGGGTAGCCGCTGCCGTCCCAGCGCTCGTGGTGGTGGAGCACCCAGTCGGCGACGGGGTCGACGCCGAGGCTCTCGAGCATGCGGTAGCCGATCTGGGGGTGCCGCTCGAGCACGACGCGCTCCGGCTCGGAGAGGGGGCCCGGCTTGCGCAGGATGTCCTCCGGGATCGCGAGCTTGCCGAGGTCGTGGAGGCTGCCGGCGAGGCGGGTCAGCTCGACCTCGTCGGCGGGGAGGCCGATGCGCGTCGCGATGCGCGCGGCGAGCTCGGCGACCCGCGCGGAGTGGCTGCCGGTGTACGCGTCGCGCGTGTCGACGGCCCGGGCGAGGCTGGCCGCAGCGCGGAAGCGCGCGGCGCGGTCGGGCCCGTCCGCGAGCTGGCGCAGCTCGGCCAGCTCGACGACGTCCGGGCGCGAGACGTGCACGCGGTTCTTGCCGTGCTCCTTCGCCCAGTAGAGCGCGCCGTCGGCGAGGCGGATCAACTCGTCGCGCTCGGCTCCGTGGAACGGGAAGGTCGCGAGGCCGGCGCTGACGGTGATCTGCCCGACGTGGTCGAGGTCGAGCCCGGAGATGCGGTTGACGATCGAGTGCGCCGCGCCGACGGCGGTGCTCTCGTCGTGGTCCGGGAGCAGGATCGCGAACTCGTCGCCGCCGAGCCGGAAGGCCTCCCCGCCCTGCCTCAGCCGCCCGGCGACCTGCGAGAGCACGCGGTCACCGGTCGGGTGGCCGAAGCGGTCGTTGATGCGCTTGAAGTCGTCGATGTCGACGAAGCAGAGGGTCAGCGGCCGGTCCTCGTCCTGCGAGAGCGTCAGTTCCCGCTGGAGCCGCTCGTGGAAATGGCGGTGGTTGCCGAGCCCCGTCAGCGGGTCCGTCAGCGCGAGCCGCATCGCGCGGAGCGCCTTGTGCGTCGAGCGCTGGTAGAGCGAGATCGCTACCACCGGCCCGAAGAGGGCGAGCGAGAGCAGCGGGGTGCGCTGCCAGAGGACGACCATCATCAGCGAGGTCGACGCCATCAGCGTGAATGGCACCGCCGTCCAGCGCCCGTTCGAGCGGATCAGCTTCGCGTACGGGCCGCCCCCGCCCGCCGCCACGACGACGCCGGTCACGAGCACGAGGTTGACCGTGTACTGGACGACCGCGCAGATCGCGACCTTGGCCAGGACGTCCATCGCGCCGTTGCCGGCCAGCGGCTGCACCAGCAGCCCGGCGGTCGCTGCGGCGACGGCGAAGACCGACGCGTTGAAGACGACACGGAGCGGCGGCCGGTGCTCCCAGATCTGCACGACGGCCGGTGCCGTCGCCACGAGCAGGACGCCGGCGGCCCAGCCGAAGAGGACGATCCCCGAGACCCCGAAGACGAAGCCGAGCGATACGCCGCTCGCATCGACTCCCTCGATCGGAACCGGGTACCGCTCGGCGAGCCCCGATCCGAGCAGGAGCGCGCCGAGGCTGACGAGCGTCGCCGTCGACTGCGGGTGCGTGGCGAAATGCACCGCGCCGGCGACGTACGCGAGTGCGCCGGCGAAGCAGACGGGCGCCACGAACGCGAGCAGACGCGGCGGAGGTAGCGCCCTGCGCGTCACGCTAGGTTTGGCGCTACCAGTTGAAGTTGAGGCCGCCATCGCCGACGCCGAGCCCGTTCAGCAGCGCGGTGGCGATGAGTGCGACAAGCATCAGGGTCGAGATCAAGCGTGGATTCCACTGCAACATGCGAAACCTCCAGGTGGCAACGACGGGGCGCCCTCGAACAAGTCGAATCATCCGTTCTGGGCGGCCGGAAGGAATCACCCGTTCGGGTGATCGTGCCATCTGGGCCGGGCATCCCCCGTTCGAGGGAGTCCGCTAGGGTCGAGGCGTGGACTTCGAGATCGTGCCGGGGCAGCCGGAGCACTTCCGCGAGGCCCTCACGGCCGTGCTCGAGGGACTGCTCGACCCACCGGGGCAGCCGAGCGAGTGGTGGCGCGCCGGTGTCCGGGAGAACGTCGATCCCGACGACGCCGCGTAGTCAGGGCTGGGCGACGGCCCGGCCGCGGAGCAGCCCCGGCGCGGCGCGGGCGTAGTCGAGCCCCGAGATCCATGTGAGGGCGAGCGCGACGACGAGCGCCCACCAGGCGAGATCCTTGCTCCACGCCCCCGCCGCGGCGAGCCCGCCGATGCCGGCGGCCAGCGCCTGCGACCACGTCTTGATCTTGCCGAGGTCGCGCGCCGAGAGGACGACTCCGCGCTCGACCGCCGCGAGCCGGAGACCCGAGATCAGGAGCTCGCGGGCGACGATCGCGGCGACCATCCACGCGGGGAAGACGTGCTGGTCGATCAGGACGACGAGCGTCGCGAGCACGAGCAGCTTGTCTGCGACAGGGTCGAGCAGCGAGCCGAGCGGCGACGTCCTGCCGCTCCGGCGCGCGACGCGGCCGTCGAACCAATCGGTCGCCATCGCGGCCGCGAAGAGCGCGGTCGCCCAGTAGTCGTGGGCAGGGAAGTCCCACGCGAACAGGAGCACGACGACCGGCACGGCGGCGGCGCGAGCGACGGTCAACTGATCGGCGAAGCTCATCGCAAGGAGAATATGCGGCTCGTGGCTCCCTTCACCAAGATCCTCGTCGCGAATCGGGGAGAGATCGCGGTCCGCATCTTCCGCACCCTGCGCGAGCTCGGCATCCTCGGCGTCGCCGTCTACTCGGAGGCCGACCGCGGCTCCCTGCACGTCGCCCGCGCGGACGAGGCCTACCTGATCGGCCCCGGCCCGGCTGCCGAGAGCTACCTCGTCCCGGAGCGGATCCTCGAGGCGGCCCGTCGCGCCGGCGCGCAGGCCGTCCACCCGGGCTACGGGTTTCTCGCCGAGAACGCCGGCTTCGCGCAGGCGGTCGAGGAAGCGGGGCTCACCTGGATCGGCCCGACCCCGGCGGCGATCGAGTTGATGGGGTCGAAGACGGTCGCCCGCACCGTGATGCGCGCCGCGGGCGTTCCGATCATCCCCGGGACGACCGATCCGGTCACCTCCGCCGCGGAGGTCGTCGAGCTCGGCTTGGAGATCGGCTATCCGCTGATCATCAAGGCCGCGGCCGGGGGAGGCGGCAAGGGGATGAAGATCGTCCACGACGCCACCGAGGCCGCCGGCGCGTTCGAGTCGGCCCGCCGCGAGGGTGAGAAGTACTTCGCCGACGCCGCCGTCTACGTCGAGCGCTACCTCGAGGACCCGCGACACGTCGAGGTCCAGGTGCTCGCCGACTCGCACGGCAACGTGATCCACCTCGGCGAGCGCGACTGCACGATCCAGCGCCGCCACCAGAAGCTCGTCGAGGAGACGCCGTCCCCCGCCGTCGGGCCCGAGCTCCGCGAGCGGATCGGGAAGATCGCCGTCGACGCCGCGCGCGCCGCCGGGTACCGCTCCGCGGGGACGATCGAGGGTCTCCTGACGCCCGAGGGCGACTACTTCTTCATGGAGATGAACACCCGGATCCAGGTGGAGCACACCGTCACCGAGATGGCCACGGGCCTCGATCTGATCCGCGAGCAGATTCTCGTCGCGGCCGGAGAGCCGCTATCGCTGAGCCAGGAGGAGCTGCGCGTCGCCGGGCACACGATCGAGTGCCGGATCAACGCGGAGGATCCGTCCAACGGCTTTCTGCCGAGCCCGGGGAGGATCGCGAGCTACCGCGAGCCGGCGGGACCGGGGGTGCGCGTCGACTCGGGGGTGGTCGCGGGCTCGGAGGTCAACGGCCTGTACGACTCGATGATCGCGAAGCTGATCGTCCACGACACCGACCGCGAGCGGGCGCGACACCGGATGCTCCGCGCGCTCGACGAGTTCGAGATCGGCGGGGTCAAGACGCTGCTCGGCTTCCACCGCGCGCTGCTCTCGCACCCATGCTTCGCCGACGGCGCCACGTGCCACGGGATCGTGGAGTCGAAGGAGCTGGCCGAGCGCGCGGAGCAGTTGTCCCATGAGACAACGGTAGCGGCCCGGCCGGACGGAGCCACGCGCGAGCGGGTGGCGACGGCGGAGATCGACGGCCGCCGCGTCGAGGTGAAGCTGCACGTGCCGGAGCCACCGTGGGCCGAGCTCGCGCGCCGCCGCCGCCAGCGGGTCGCCACCGCGCGCGCATCCGGGCACGACACCGTCGTCAGCCCGATGCAGGGGACCGTGCTCTCGGTGCGGGTCGCCGACGGCGACGAGGTGCAGCCCGGCCAGGTGATCTGCCTCGTCGAGGCGATGAAGATGGAGAACGAGGTGCACGCGCACCGAGCCGGCATCGTCTCGGGCCTCGCCGTCGCGCCCGGTCAGCCCGTGAAGACCGGCGACGTGATCTGCGAGCTCGACGCGCCCGTTTAGACGGCGACGAAGACGGCCTTCGCGCGGAGCCGCCCGGTCGTCAGCGTCAGCTGCCAACAGCCTGGTGCGGGGACTTCGACGATCGATGCGTACTGGCCCGAGCCGGCGCCGCTCACGCGCTGGAAGCGCTGCCGGAAGAGCCCGTCGCCGTCGAGCCGCCGACCCGTGATCGCGATCGCCGGGCCGCCCCCGGAGCGGCGCGCGACCCACAGGATCTTCATGCTCACGCGGCCACTCGGATCCTCGCCGCCGGCGTAGACGTGCGCAAACGGCACGTGCGTCTTTCCCCACGCGCCGGCCGAGTCGTAGTACCAGAGCAGCCCACGGATCCCCGCCGACGCGGGTGCGGCCTGGATCCACGGGATCTGCTGGATTCCGGGAACGCCGTTCGGCGTGTAGTGGACCGCCGTCGGCGGGCACGCGACGGCGGCGATGATCGACGCGGCGAGCGACAGCACGGTCGTATTACACCAACCGGCGCCGCTCCGTTCCCCGCCGGTAGAGTCCCGCGTCGGCATGGACCTCTACGAGTACCAGGGCAAGCAGCTCTTC
>DAISLG010000086.1:0-9212 GCA_036820565.1 Gaiellaceae bacterium
CCCGAGCCCCCAGATCGCGTGCATCACCTTCTTCGCGTGGCCGGGGAACGCCTTCCGGATCGAGACGATCACGCAGTTGTGGAACGCGCCCGCGACGGGCAGGTCGTAGTCGACGATCTCGGGGACGCTCAATCGCACGGCCGGCAGGAAGATCCGCTCGGTTGCCTTCGCGAGCCACTGGTCCTCCTGCGGCGGCTTGCCGACGACGATCGACGGGTAGATCGCGCCGCGGCGCATCGTCACGGCGGTGACGTGGAAGACGGGGAACGGCTCGACCGGCGTGTAGAAGCCGGTGTGATCGCCGAACGGCCCCTCGTCGGCGAGCTCGTCCTTGTCGATGTAGCCCTCGAGCACGATCTCCGCGTTCGCCGGCACCTCGAGGTCGACCGTCTTCGCCTGGACGAGCTCGACCGGCTCGCCCTTGAGGAAGCCGGCGAGCATCAGCTCGTCGATGTGCTTCGGGAGCGGCGCGCTCGCCGAGTAGGTCGTGACCGGGTCGCAGCCGAGCGCGACGGCGATCTCGATCCTCCCGTCGGTCGCGAGATAGTCGGCGCGCCCGTCCTTGTGGATCTGCCAGTGCATCGCGGTCGAGCGCGGGCCGAGCTTCTGCATCCGGTACATGCCGACGTTGCGCTGACCCGTGTGCGGGTCCTTCGTGATCACCGCGGGCAACGTGATGAACGGCGCCGGGTCGCCCGGCCAGCAGTGCTGGATCGGCAGGTCGTCGAGGTTCACCTCGTCGCCGGTGAGGACGACCTCCTGGCAGGCCCCGCGCTTGACCGTGCGCGGCCTCGAGTCGGCGATCGACTTCAGCTGCTTGAGCCCGCGGATCTTGTCGACGAGCCCCTCGGGAGGCTGCATCTCCAGCACGCCCGCGAGCTTCGCGCCGAGGTCGTCGAGGCTGGAGACGCCGAAGGCCATGCACATGCGCCGCTCGGTGCCGAACTGGTTGATCAGCAGCGCGTGCCGCGACTTCGGGTTCTCGAACAGGAGCGCGGGGCCGCCGGCCTTGACCGTGCGGTCGACGATCTCCGTCACCTCGAGGTACGGGTCGACCTCGGCGGAGACGCGAACGAGCTCACCATCGCGCTCGAGGAGCGCGATCCACTCGCGCAGATCGGCGGGCGGGGCCATCGCTTCGAGTGTACGGCGGCGCTAGTGGCCGCGGCGGCGGGAGCCGAGCCGGTGGGTCAGCTCGCCGAGGCCGATCACGGTCAGGAAGATCAGGCCGACGATCAGCATCCCGATGATCACATGGGCGCCCTCGGAGGCTGCGTCTGCGAGCAGGAACGCCATCGCCGGGACTTTAACCGAGCCGGGCGCGGTGCAGTGCGAGAGCCCGCTCGACGTCTGCGGGCGCCGCCGGGCCGCCGAGGCCGGCCGCCGTCTCGGCCCACGCCTCCCCGTCGCCGCCGCGGCCCTCCGCGCGGAGGCTCGTGCAGCGCGAGATCAGCTCTGCGAGCCGCGCGACGGCGTCGACCCCGCCCGCGGCCGAGATCCGGACGAGCCCATGCGCGTAGAGGTAGTCGCCGAGCAGGAGCCCGGTGTCGTCGTCGGCGGGGGCGAACAGCCGGGGGCGGCCGAAGTGGACGAGGTAGGCCTCGTAGATCGTCTCGAGGCCGACCGCGAAGCGCTCGTCGGCGAGCGGCGAGAAGACCGGCTCCCAGTCGGGCTCCGACGCGACCGACTCGGCCCAGAGCGGGCTCTCGCGGCGCGCCTCCTCGACGATCGTGTCAGCCGTCGAAGTCGGCAACGGCCTCGATCGTCCGGTCGATCTCCTCGTCGCCGTGGGCGAGCGAGACGAACATCGCCTCGAACTGCGACGGCGCGACGTAGATCCCGCGCTCCAGCAGGTGGCGGAAGAGGGCGGCGTAGCGCTCGGTGTCCGAAGCGGACGCCTGCGCGAAGTTCGTGACGGGGTCGGAACCCATGAAGAGCGTCGCCATCGCCCCGACCCGCTGGACGCGGCCGAACGGGGCGAGGCCGGCCTCGAGCCGCGCGCCGCGGCGCTCCAGCTCGTCGTAGACGGCGGGGTCGCGCAGGCGCCGCAGCACCGTCAGCCCGGCCGCGGTCGCGAGCGGGTTGCCGGAGAGCGTCCCCGCCTGGTAGACGTCGCCGACCGGGGCGAGCCGGTCCATGACCTCGGCGCGGCCGCCGAACGCCGCGAGCGGGAGGCCGCCGCCGACGATCTTCCCGAGGATGGTCAGGTCGGGGATCACGCCGTAGCGCTCCTGCGCGCCGCCGCGCGCGACGCGAAAGCCCGTGATCACCTCGTCGAAGACGAGCAATGCGCCCGAGGCATCGCAGAGAGCCCGGAGCGCCTCGAGGTAGCCGGGCTCGGGCGGGACGACGCCCATGTTGCCGGCGACGGGCTCGACGACGATGCACGCGAGGCCCTCGCCGTAGCGCTCGACCGCCGCGGCGGCCGCGTCCACGTGGTTGTAGGGCGCGACGATCGTGTCGGCGGTGACGGGCGTCGGCACGCCCGCGCTCGCGGGGATGCCGAGCGTCGCGAGCCCCGAGCCCGCGCTCGCGAGCAGCGAGTCGACGTGCCCGTGGTAGCAGCCCTCGAACTTCAGCACCCGGTCGCGGTGGGTGAAGCCGCGGGCGAGCCGGATCGCGCTCATCGCCGCCTCTGTGCCGGACGAGACGAGACGCACTTTCTCGACGGACGGGACCGCGTCGGCGATCTCGGCGGCGAGCTCGACCTCGCGCTCGGTCGGCGCGCCGAAGCTCGTCCCGTCCTGCGCGGCCACCACGATCGCCGCGACGATCTCGGGGTCGGCGTGCCCGAAGATCAGCGGCCCCCACGAGAGCACCCAGTCGACGTAGCGGTTCCCGTTCGTGTCCTCGAGGTACGCCCCCTCGCCGCGGCGGACGAAGAACGGCTCGTCGAGCCCGACCGCGCGCATCGCGCGAACCGGCGAGTTGACGCCGCCCGGGATCAGCCCGAGCGCACGGCGGTAGAGCTCGGAGCGGGTTCTCAGAGCCAGGCCGCGAGCTCCTTCGTCCAGTAGGAGATGACGATGTCGGCGCCGGCGCGGCGGATCGCCGTGAGCGACTCGAGCGCGGCCTGCTTCTCGTCGAGCCAGCCGGCGGCCGCAGCGGCCTTGACCATCGCGTACTCGCCCGAGACGTTGTAGGCCGCGAGCGGCAGGTCGAAGCGCTCGCGCACCGCGCGGATCACGTCGAGGTACGGGAGCGCCGGCTTGACCATCAGCACGTCCGCGCCCTCGGCGACGTCGAGCTCGCACTCGCGCAGCGCCTCGCGGACGTTCGCGGGATCCATCTGGTAGCCGCGGCGGTCGCCGAAGCCCGGCGCCGAGCCGGCCGCCTCGCGGAAGGGGCCGTAGAAGGCGGAGGCGTACTTCGCGGAGTAGGCGACGATCGGCGTCTCCGGCAGCTCCGCGCGGATCGCGCCGACGCGCCCGTCCATCATGTCGCTCGGGCAGACAGCATCGGCGCCCGCCTCGACGTGGCTGACGGCGGTACGCGCGATCAGCTCGAGCGACGCGTCGTTGTCGACCGCGTCGCCGCGGAGGACGCCGCAATGGCCGTGCGCGGTGTACTCGCAGAGGCAGACGTCCGTCAGCAGCAGCAGCTCGGGGAAGCGCGGCCGCAGCTCCCGGAGCGCCTGCTGGACGATCCCGTGCTCGACCCAGGCGCCGGAGCCCTCGTCGTCCTTCTCCTCGGGGATGCCGAACAGGATCACGGCCTTGACCCCGGCCGCGGCGAGCCCGTCGACCTCGCGCACGAGACCGTCGACGGTGTAGCGGCCCATCCCCGGCAGCTGTTCGTTCGGGAGCGCCTCGGGCGCGACGAAGAGCGGCATCACGAAGTCGTCGAGCGAGAGCGCCGTCTCGCGGACGAGCCCGCGCAGGGGCGCGGTGCGGCGCAGGCGGCGAAGTCGCGTCGACGGAAAGGTGCTCACGTCGCGAATCTTCGCATCCCGAGCCGGGTCAGACCGCCGAAGATCCCGCCGAGGCCTGCGAGCCACGCCGCCTCGCGCGCGACCACCGGCCACGGATGCAGGTCGTAGAGCGCCGCCGCGAAGAAGCGGAACGCGTGCGCGAACGGGAGCGCGTCGCTCGCCAACGCGGCCGCCGGCACGGCTTCGCGCGGGACGAGGCCGAGGAAGATCACCGGCAGGACGACGAGCACCGCGACGAGCGACGCCGTCCTCGCCTCGCGTGCGAGCGCGCCGACGAGGCAGCCGAGCGCGCCGAGGGTCGCGCCGGCGAGCCCGAGCCCGGCGACGAGCAGCGGCAGCCGGCTCCAGGGCTCGCCCCCCGTCACATGGCCGAGCTCGATGATCGCGCCGAACGCGAGCGCGACGCCGAGCCCGAGCGCGACGGCGACGACCGCCGCCAGCGCCACCTTCGCCCACACCACCTGCCCGAGCGAGACGAGGCCCCGCGTGAGCCGCCCGATCACGTTCTCGTCGCGCTCGGCCGCGAGCGCGCCCGCCGCGAGCACGAGCGCGAGGAACGAGATCGTCAGCGCGAGTGCGTAGGACTGCACCTGCGCCGAGAGGATCGCCGAGCGGCCGCGGCCCGTCTCCTGCTTCAGCTGGATCGGGTTCGCGGTCGCGCGCAGCGCGTCGTCGGTCTGCGCGAGCGCGAGCCGCGCGGTGTGGACGAAGTCGCGGATCTTCGCGATCCTCGCGTCGCCCGGCGGCAGCTCGGCGAGGACGCGGTCCATCCCCGCCAGCCCGAGGACGTCGAACCGCTTCCCGAGGAACTGGCCGTTGCCGCCGTTCCGGAGCAGGTCGATGTACTTCACGTTCGCGTCGATGTAGGCGCGCTGGAGCTGCCGGTTGAGCGAGTAGACGAGCGCCTGCACCTGCTGTGTCACACGCGAGGAGAGCCCGCCGCGGGTCGTCTCGAACTCGAGCGTCGGGCTACGGGTCATCTGCCGGAGCGTCGCGACGAAGCCGGGCGGGACGGTGATCGTCGCGATCACCTTGCCGTTCTCGAGCTCGCGGTGCGCCTCCGCCGCGTCGAGCCGGACGAGTGTGACGTTCTGCGCGACGGCATCGATCGTCTTGTTCACGTGGAACGTCGTCCCCCCGATCGTGATCGTCTCCGGGAGCCCGTCCTCGTCGACGAACGCGACGCGCGGCTTCGAGCTCGCGTAGCCCGCGACGAGGCCGACGAGGCCGGCGATCAGCAGCGGGTAGGCGATCAGGATCGCGAGCAGCACCGGCGTCCGGACGAGCGTGCGCAGATCTTTCGCGAGCAGGAGCAGGACGCCTCTCACGCGACCAGCCGCCCCGCGTCGAGGCGGAGGACGCGGCTCGCGTGGCGCTCGACTTCCTCGAGGTTCTGCGTCGCGAAGAGCACCGCGCCGCCGCGGCCGGCGAGGCCGGCGGCGCGCGCCCAGAGCCGGCGGCGCTGCTCGGGGTCGAGCGCGGCCGTCGGCTCGTCCAGGAGCAGGACGCACGGCGAGCCGAGCAGCGCGATCGCGACGTTCAGCCGCTGGCGGTTGCCGACCGAGAGCCGCGAGCTCGGGCGCCGGTCGGCCGGCAGCTCGAAGGAGGCGAGCAACCGGTCCGCCGCGGCGTCGGGGTCGGGCTCGTCCTCGAGGCGCGCAAAGAGGGTCAGGTTCTCGCGCGCCGACAGGCGCCCGTAGTGGGCCGGCCGCTGCGGCGCCCAGCCGACGCGCACGCCGGCGGCGGCTTCGACGCGGCCCGCGCTCGGCGCGAGCGCGCCGGCGAGCACCGCGAGCAGCGTCGACTTGCCGGCGCCGTTCGGCCCGACGAGCGCGACGACCTCGCCCGCGCGGAGCGCGACGTCGGCAGGCTCGAGCGCCGTACGCGCGCCGTAAGCCCGCGCGGCCCCGTGCGCGGCGAGCAGCGGCTCCCCGGCGTTCAACGCTTCGGGCCGGGCGCGGCCGGCTCGTCCCACGACTCGAGCGCGATCCGGTCGGCGAAGAACTCCCAGATCGTCCGTGCCGCTGCAAGGATCGGCAGCGCGACGAGCGCCCCGGGCAGGCCGTTGATCTCCGCCCCGGCCAGCAGGCCGAAGATCACGAGCAGCGGGTGCAGCCGCAGCGCGCTGCCCATCACGTTCGGGACGACGACGTGCCCCTCGATCTGGTGGATGAACAGGAAGAGCAGGGCCACCCAGATCGCCGCGACCGGGTGCACGACGAGCGCGTAGACCAGCGGCGGGACCGACCCGAGCCACGGGCCGAGGTACGGGATCAGCTCCGTCACCGCGACGAAGGCGCCGAAGAGCAGCGCGTACGTGTCCGCGCCCGGGAGCAGGCCGAGCACGCCGAGCAGCCAGATGCCGACGCCCGCGCTCGTGCCGATGATCAGCGAGAGCAGCGCCTGTCCCTTCACGTAGCCGACGAGCGCCTGCTCCATCCGCGTCAGCAGCGGCGGCGACCCGGGCCCCGGCGGGAAGCGCCGGTCGACGGCGCGCGCCAGCCGCGGCAGGTCGAGCAGCATGTAGATCGAGACGACGAGCAGCAGCACGGCGGCGAAGAGTGCCTTCCCGATCCCGATCGCGGCGCCCTCGACGAAGGTCACGACGCGCCTCGTGTACTTGCCGACGTCCTTCTCCCGGATCTGCTTGACGACGCGGTGGCCGCGCTTCTGCACCTTGACCGAAGCGAGCTTGTGCGCGTTCAGCCAGTGCTGGAGGCGGTCGACGTCGCGGTCGGCGTCGGTGCGGCCCGAGTGGGGCTTCATCCGGCCCGGCGCGCTTGTCCGTCCATGCACGACCGTAAAGTAGGCGTCGACCCGATCGGCGGCCTGCTTCGTCTGGCCGACAACGACGGTTGCGAGAGCGACGATGGCGACGATGAGCGCTGCCCCAAAGCTCAGGTACACGATCGCGACCGAGAAGCCGCGGGGGATACGGGCCCGCCCGAGGCCCCGCACGAGCGGGTTGAGCAGCAGCGCGAGGAGCGCGGCGACGACGAACAGGAAGACGACGTGACGCGCCACGCCCGCGAGGATCCAGGCGAGCACGAGCCCAAGGGGCAGCCCGACCAGCTGAATCCAGCGCGGGATCTCGATCTTCGGAGGCCCGGCGGCCATCCGGTTGATCGTACAGCGCAGGTCAGAGCGCTCCGCCCGCCGGGGTGGGACTGGTCGTTCGCCGAGGACGGCGCGCTCGCGCTCGACCGTCACGATCTGTGGGACGAACCCCGCTTCCGTCCACGCCTCGCCGTGTCACGAAGTCGCGCCGGATCTTTGAACGGGCGCGGCATCTACGGTACGGTGCCCGGGATGTCGCCGCCCCAGGCAGCACGTGCGCCGCTGCGCACCCGCAGGCAGCACGCGCGGGACGTCCGCAGGGCCCGCCGGATCGCCGTCCTCGTCGCCCTGGGCGCGATCCTCGCGACGACGCTCCTGCTCAGCGCCTTCGGAGGCGGCGACCCGCCGACCGTGGCGACGACCGCGCCCGCGAACGCGTCGAGGCTCCTGCCCGCGCAGCCGAGTCCGACCGTCGTCGCGCTGCTCGGGTCGCTGCGCCTCGAGCTCCCGGTCGCGCAGAGCCACGTGACCGCGATCGGCTACCACGCCGGCTCGCCCGGCGCGCTCGCCCTGAAGCCCGTCGGGACGCAGGCGAACCAGGGGCTCCTCACCCGGCTCGTGCACAGGATCGTGGGCGGCGACTCCCGCGGCCCGCGCTGGTACCAGCTCTCCGGCGGGGAGGGCCCCGCGACGGGAGCGCTCGACGTCGGCGCCGCGCCCGGGACGGACGTCTACTCGCCGGTCGACGGCCTCGTCGTGGGCCTCAACGACCTCGTCCTGAACGGCCGCGCGTACGGCTCGCGCATCGAGATCCAGCCGTCGGGCGCCCCGTCGATCGTGGTCTCCATCACACATCTCCGACCCGACCCGTCGCTGACCGTCGGCTCGACGGTGACCGCCGTCACGTCGAAGATCGGCACGCTGATCGACTTCAGCGCCGCCGAGCGGCAGGCGCTCGCGCGCTACACGCAGGACGCCGGGAATCACGTCTCGCTCGAGGTTCACCCGGCCGCGACGCTGGCCCTGCCCTGAGGATCCTCTTCCTCGCCGACGTCTTCGGGACGCCCGGCCGCAAGGCCGTCGAGGAGCGCCTCCCCGGGCTCCGCTCCGAGCTCGCGATCGACTTCTGCATCGTCAACGGCGAGAACGCCGCGGACGGGCGCGGGATCACCGGCAAGCTCGCGGACAAGCTCCTCGCCGCGGGGGCCGACGTGGTCACACTCGGGAACTGGACGTGGGGCCAGAAGGGCTTCGGTCCCTACCTGACCGGCTCCGAGCGTGTGATCCGGCCGGCGAACATGTCCTCGCGCTCCCCGGGGCGCGGGCTCGCCGTCGCACCGGCCACCGACGGGACGAAGGTCGCCGTGATCAACCTGCTGGGCACGCTGACGCTGAATCCGTCCGCGAACCCGTTCGAGGCGGTCGAGCCGCTCGTCGAGGAGGCGCGGCGCGAGACGCCGATCGTGATCGTCGACTTCCACGCCGAGGCGACGAGCGAGAAGGTCGCGCTCGCGCGAATGCTCGACGGGCAGGTGACCGCCGTGCTCGGCACGCACACGCATGTCCAGACCGCCGACGCGCGCGTCCTCGCAGGCGGCACCGCGGCGATCACGGACGCCGGGATGACCGGCCCGCACGACTCCGTGATCGGCGTCGCGGCCGAACTCGCGATCGCGCGCATGCGCACCGGCATGCCCGTCCGCTTCCATCCGGCCGAGGGCGGCGTGCGGATCGAGGGCGTCGTCGTCGAGTGCGACGGCACCGGCCGCGCGTCTAGCTGCGAGCCGCTTCGCGTCCCGGTGCCGTAAGCGCGAGCAGGAGCGCAACGAGGACGAGATCCCGCGCGAGCACGAGCCACGACGCGAGCGGGTCGAAGTGGAGCGCGAGATCCCAGTAGCGGTACGGGAACCAGAGCTGCGTCAGCACGAGCGCGGCGGCGAAGAGCACCCAGGCGACGGGCCGCCGCACGAGCGGCACGAGCGGGACGAGCCAGATCAGGAACTGCGGTGAGAGCACCTTGCCGAGCGCGATGAACACGCAGACGGCGGCCGCGGAGAAGCGGACGAGCCTCGCGCGATCGGCCGGCCCGCGGGCGAACGCGACCCAGACGGCGACGAGCGCGGCGACCTGGAGGACGGTCAGCGCCACCGCGATCACGTCGGGCCCGGTTCCCGCGAGGTTCTGCGACCCGTGCCCGGAGCGCATCGTGATCCCGAGCCCGAAC
>DAISLG010000087.1:0-8959 GCA_036820565.1 Gaiellaceae bacterium
GGGAAGTAGACCTTGAGGTCGTCGAGCTCGACGAGGCTCACGTCCCTGACCGCCTTTCGCTCCCGCCCGGCGGAGCCGGGCTCCGCGAAAGGCTGGCCCCCAGGAACGTGAGCAAGCTCACGCTGCGACCTCCCTGCGAGCCTTCGCGACGTAGCCGAGCAGCGACACGAACGCGAGCACGAGGCCGCTCCAGAAGATCCAGCGCGGCCAGTCGGTGTGCAGCCCCGTCACGAGCGTGCAGCCGAGCCCGAGGTAGAGCAGCCAGGTCGCGAGCTTGCCGAGCAGATTCACCTCGAAGCGGTAGCCGCGGCCGAGCGCGAGCGGCGTCGCGACCATCAGGAAGGCGTCGCGGGCCGGGATCGCCAGGGCGGCCCACGGGAGCCTGCCGGCGTGCCAGAGCAGGAGCACGGCTGCGTCGATCAGCAGCCGGTCGGCGAGGGGGTCGGCGATCTTCCCGAAGGCGGACTCGACGTGCCAGCGGCGGGCGAGGAAGCCGTCGACCTGGTCGGTGATCCCGGCGACGAGGAAGACGATCGCGGCGCTCCAGCTGTAGCCGCCGTCCGAGGCGAGCACGAACGCGACGAAGAGCGGGATCAGCGCGAGCCGGAAGACCGTGAGCGTGTTCGGCAGGCGGGCGAGTGACGTGGAGACGGTTGGAGCGGCCACCCTGACAGGATATGCGGGTGCGGACACTCGACCTGCCGGGCTTCGTCAACGCGCACTCCCACGGCTTCCAGCGGGCGCTCCGCGGACGCGCCGAGGGCAACGACTTCTGGGCCTGGCGCGACGAGATGATCGCGGAGGCCGAGCGCGTCACGGTCGCGGAGATCCGGAGCGGCTACGAGCGGACCTACCGGGAGATGCGTGCCGCCGGGTACACCGCCGTCGGCGAGTTCCACTACCTCGGCCTCGACGAGGCGCGTGCCGCGGTCGAGGCCGCTGCCGCCGCGGGGATCGCGATCGTCGTCCTGCTCGCCGCCTACGCGCGCGGCGGATCGCCGCGCTTCCGCCAGGAGTCCGTTGCCGACTATCTCCGGCAGGTCGAGGCGCTGCGGAGCGAGGGGATCGCGATCGGGCTCGCCCCCCACTCCGTCCGCGCGTGCCCTGCGGACTGGCTCGAAGAGATCGGCCGCTACGCCGCGAGCGAGAGCCTCGTCCTCCACGTCCACGTCGACGAGCAGCCGCGCGAGATCGACGAGTGCCTGGCCGAGCACGGCTGCCGCCCGGTCGAGCTGCTCGCCCGCACCGGCTGCCTCGGCCCGCACACGACCGTCGTCCACGCCACGCACGCTGACGGCGCCGAGCTCGACCTCCTCGCGGACGCCGGCGCCCGCATCTGCGTCTGCCCGACGACCGAGGCGAACCTCGGCGACGGCTTCGCGCCCGTCACGCGCATCTGCCACCGCGAGATCGGGATGTGCATCGGCTCGGACTCGAACGTGCGGATCGACCCGCTCGAGGAGCTACGGGAGCTGGAGGGGATCGGCCGCCGCCAGGCCGGCAAGCGCAACGTGATCCGGTCGAGCTCGCTCCTCTGCTTCGGCTCGGACGAGGGCGCCGCGTCGCTCGGCCTCGACGCGTGGGCCGACGTCTCAGTCGATCTCGGGCATCAGGCCCTGCACGGGGTCGCGGACGCAGACATCCTCGACGCTCTCGTCTTCGGCTGCTCGGCCGACGTCTTCGCCAGCTGACGCGTCCATAACTCCGTCCGAGCGAGATACGCGGTCTGTGCGCACGCGCCGGCCAGGTGCCACGCGCCCTCGTAGCTCGCGTAGCCAGGCCGGTCCGCCGCCGGCTCGATCTGCGTGCCCTCGTGCCACTCGTTGTAGCTCGTGATCGTGACGCCGTCGGCGTGGGCGCGGAGCGCGGCCGCCCACATCGAGTCGTAGGTGAGGCCCTCGCGGCGCGGCTTCACGCGGGCGTCGCCGACGGCGCGCCGGGCGTCGTAGCCCGGGCCGACGGACGGTGCGCAGAGCAGGCGCTTCGCGTGCGCCTGGGCACACAGCCGTGCGAAGACGTTGCCGCCGTAGACGAGGATGTCGTATGTGTAGATCCCGTCGAAGTGGCCCGCCGCGGCGCGGCCGACGAGCCCTGTCTGGGCGTAGATGCGAACGGGCTCGAGCCGATCGTTCATCGCCGCCCACTCCGCGTCCGGCAGGTCGAGCGGCCGGTAGACGTAGAAGGACTGGATCCCGAGCGAGCGCAGGTACCCGATGTCCGACTCGGTCGACGCCACGGAGCGGCCGTCGTACGGCTCCAAATGGGCCGCTACGGCGAGGCCGGCCGCCCTCGCCGCGGACAGCACGAGCGGCAGGCGCGAGTCCTCGACCGAGCCCCGCCCCCACCACGAGACGGCGACCTCGGCGATCCCCGCCGCCGCGATCTCTCGCATCTGGGCGCCGACGACGAACGCGTCGCCGGACGAGTAGATCCCGCGTGCCGGATAGAAGTTCGACGCGATGTCCGCCGGCGGAACATGGCCATTCTGGCCCCAGTGGGCATAGCCGGAGTCGGCGGCCGCCGCCGTGCCGTACCACGGGTAGTAGAAGATCGTCGCGCGCCCGCCGGCCGCGGCCTGGGCCGGGCACGCGAGGACGAGCGTGAGCGCGCCGACGCGCAGGAGCTTCCGCAGAGCCGGGCGCACCAACGGAGTGTGGCGCAGTCACCGGCTGTTTTCAACGCCTGGCGCGAGATCGGGGCGCGTGTCGGCGTGAAAGGACTTCGGACGCCGCCACTAGGACACCGCACGCCGAGTCGGGGAGGCGAGATTCGAACTCGCGACCTCTCGGCCCCCAGCCGAGCGCGCTACCAGGCTACGCCACTCCCCGCTCCTCTCACGATATAGCCTTGCCGCCTTGCGCGTCTCCTTCCTGATCCCTGCCTTCGACGAGGCAGCGACGATCGTTGAGCTGCTTGACCGCGTCGACGCGCTCGACCTGGACAAGCAGCTGATCGTCGTCGACGACGGCTCCAGCGACGGCACCGCCGAGCTCGTCGAGCGGTGGGCCGGCGGCCGCGACGACCTCGTGCTCGTCCGCAAGGCGAACGGCGGCAAGGGCTCGGCGATCCGGGCGGCGATCCCCCACATCGACGGCGACATCGCCGTGATCCAGGACGCCGATCTCGAGTACGACCCGGTCGACGTCCCGCGGCTGATCGAGCCGATCGTGCGCGGCTCCGCCGACGTCGTCTTCGGCTCCCGCCTCTCGGGCGGCCAGCCTCAGCGCGCGTACCTCTTCTGGCACCTGCTCGGCAACCGCTTCCTCAGCCTGCTCACGAACGTGCTCTTCAACACGACTTTGTCCGACATGGAGACCGGCTACAAGGCGTTCCGAACCGAGGTGCTGAAGGGGCTCGACCTCCGCGCCGACGACTTCTCGATCGAGCCGGAGATCACCGGCAAGGTCTGCCGGCAGAAGCTGCGGATCTACGAGCTGCCGGTCGCGTACTACGGCCGCACCTACGCCGAGGGCAAGAAGATCACGTGGCGCGACGGCCTCAGGGCCGTGCGGATGCTGCTCGCGGTGCGCGCCGGGCGCTAGCCGCCGAGGCGCTTGTAGAGCCGGTCGACCAGCTCCGGCATCGCCTCGAGGCGCTCGGTGATCACGCGCAGCCTGTACTCGCGGAAGTGCTCCGGCTCGACGTCGAGCGCGCCGGCCAGCTTCGCGATCACGTCGTTCGAGGGCACCGGCCGGTTGCCGTGGACGAGGTGGTTCAGGTACCCGGCCGAGAGGGCCGTCTTCGTCGCGAGCGAGCGGAACGTCACGCCGGTGTCCGCCATCAGTCGCGCGATCGTCGGCCCGAAGGGCTCCTCGCTGAACTTGCGTCGCCGTGCCATCTAGGTGGATGTTTCCAGATCGGCAACTGCTACACGTCGCTCCTCGCCGGTCCTGCGGTCGCGGACGTCGACGGCGCCGTCCTCGAGCGTCTTCTTGCCCACGGTGACGCGCACCGGGCAGCCGATCAGGTCGGCGTCGGCGAACTTCTCCCCTGCGCGAGCCTCGCGGTCGTCGAGGAGGACGGCGTGGCCGCGCGACTCGAGCGCCCGGACAGCGTCCTCGGCGACCTCCTCGGCTCCGGAGAGCGCGACCACGTGCACATCGTAGGGCGAGAGCGAGTCGGGCCAGGCGATCCCGTGCTCGTCGTGGCGCTGCTCGACGACCGCGGCCATCGTGCGGCCGATGCCGATCCCGTACGACCCCATCACGAGCGGCCGCTCCACCCCCTCTTCGTCGACGAACCTCGCGCCGAGCGGCTCCGAGTAGCGGGTGCCGAGCTTGAAGATGTGCCCGAGCTCGATCGCCGTCTGGAAGTGCAGGCGCCCGCCGCAATTCGGGCACGCATCGCCCTCCTTCGGCTGACGGATGTCTGCGAACCGCGGCTCGAAGTCGCGCCCCGCCTCGACGCCGCGCAGGTGCCGGCCCGTGCGGTTCGCGCCGGCGACGAACTGCCCCTCGCGAAGCGCCTCGTCGGCCACGACCTCGCCGCCGAAGCCGACCGGGCCGAGCGATCCCGGGTCGGCGCCGAACGCCGCGCGGATCTCGTCCTCGGTCGCGGGCCGGAAGTCCGAGCCGAGCGCCGCCCCGAGCTTCGCCTCCTCGAGCCTGTCGTCGCCTCGGACGAGGGCCAGCACGACCGTCCCGTCGGGCTTCGTCACCGGCATCGCCTTCGAGGTCGCCGCGGGATCGACCCCGAGCAGCTCCGCGAGCGCCTCGATCGTCGTCGCGCCCGGGGTCTCGATCTCCTCGGGCGCCGCGAGGCTCGCGGGAAACTCCGGCGCGCGTGGCACGGCCCGCGCCACCTCGAGGTCGGCCGCGAAGTCGCCGTTCGCGCAGGTGACGAGCGTGTTCTCGCCCGAGCCGGACGGCGCGAGGAAGTCGAAGGACTCGCTGCCGCCCATCATCCCCGGTTCGGCCTCGACGCCGTACACCTCGACCCCGCAGCGCTCGAAGATCCGCTCGTAGGCGCCGCGGTGCAGCTCGAAGCTCTGCGCGAGCCCCTCCTCGTCGCGGTCGAACGAGTACGAGTCCTTCATGACGAATTCTCGCAGCCGGAGCAGGCCGCCCCGGGGCCGCGGCTCGTCGCGTTGCTTGATCGAGACGTGGTAGAGGATCTGCGGCAGCTGGCGGTAGCTCTGGAGCTCCTTCGCGTGGAAGGCGAACGTCTCCTCGTGGGTCAACGGCAGCACGTACTCGCGGCCGTTCCGGTCTTTGAGGCGGAAGATCTCCTGGATGTAGTCACGGCCGGTCTGCTGCCAGAGCTCGAACGGCGTCAGCACCGGGCAGAGCATCTCCTGCCCGCCGATCGCGTCGATCTCCTCGCGGACGATCCCGACGACCTTCTGGTGGACGCGCCAGCCGAGCGGGAGGAACGTCCAGATTCCGGCGCCGACCTGGCGGATGAACCCGCCGCGGACGAGCAGCTTGTGGCTCGCGGCCTCGGCGTCCGCGGGCGGGTCGCGCAGGGTCGGGGCGAAGAGCCGGGAGAGGCGAGCTGCCATCCGGGGAGACTAGTCCAGCGGGATCAGGGAGGCTTCGGCCATCGCGAGCGCGGCCGGCTTGGCCATCTTCAGCCGTTTCGGCCGGCGCATCCCGCCCTCGATCCAGAGGTCGATCTCGTGGAAGAGCTCGTCGATCAGGAGCTCGGAGGAGACCTTCTTCAGCACGCGGCCGTGCGCGTAGACGAAGCCGACGTCGCGGCCGCCGGCGATCCCGAAGTCGGCGTCCCCGGCCTCCCCCGGTCCGTTCACGGCGCAGCCCATCACCGCGACCTCGAACGCCTGCGGGTAGGCCTTGAGGCGCTCCTCGACCCTGACCGCGAGCTTCTCGACGCCGACGTTGTCGCGACCGCAGCTCGGGCACGAGATCATCACGGGCCCCCGCTCGCGCAGCCCGAGCGCCTTCAGGATCTCGAAGGCGGTCTCGACCTCCTTGACCGGGTCGGCGGTGAGCGAGACGCGGATCGTGTCGCCGATCCCGTCGGAGAGCAGCGCACCCATCCCGACGGCCGACTTGATCGACCCGGAGAAGGGCGTACCCGCCTCGGTCACGCCGAGATGGAGCGGGTACGGCACCTTCGCGGCGAGCATCCGGTAGGCGCGGATCATCGTCGGCACCGACGTCGACTTGACCGAGATCTTGAAGTCGCGGTAGTCGAGCTTCTCGAGCAGCTCCACCTCCTCGATCGCCGCGGCGACGAGCGCCACTGCCTGATCTTCCTGCGCGAGCGCCTCGAGGTGCCTCGGCAGCGAGCCGGAGTTCGCGCCGATCCGCATCGGGATCCCCGCCCTCTTCGCGGCGTTGACGACGAGCTCGACCTTGTCCGGGCCGCCGATGTTGCCCGGGTTGATCCGCACCGCCGCCACCCCGGCGTCGATCGCGCGGAGGGCGAGGCTCGCGTTGAAGTGGATGTCCGCGATCACCGGGATCGGGCTGAGGCGGACGATCTTCGCCAGCGCGTCGGCGTCCTCGATCTTCGGGACGGCGCAGCGGACGATCTCGCAACCGGCGGAGGCGAGCGCGGCGATCTGGGCGGTCGTCGCCTCGACATCGTGCGTCTGCGTCAGCGTCATCGACTGGACGACGACGGGTGCGCCGCCCCCGATCTCGACGTTGCCCACCTTGACCTGTCGCTCGCTGCCCACCACGCCAGTCTAGCCAGCGCATCCCGTGCTCCCGCAGCGACGCCAGGTCGGTCGGAGGCGGGCTCCGCCCGCGCGCAGACCGACCGATCAGGAGTGCGGGGTTAGCCGCCTAGGTCGTTGCTGAGACCGACGTAGAAGAGGAGCAGGAAGAGGGCGATTCCGACGGCGGAGACGCGGACGTAGACGCTCTGCGCGATCGCGCGGCGCGAGACGCCCTCGATCAGCGAGAAGAGGATGTGGCCGCCGTCGAGCGGGAGCAGCGGCAGCAGGTTCAGGAGCGCGAGCGAGAGGCTGATCAGGCCGAGGACCGAGAGGTACGGCTGGATCCCCTGGTCGAGCGCCTCGGAGGAGCCGCGCACGATCCCGACGGGGCTCGAGACGTTCTTGCGGCCCTGGCCGTGGACGAGGCCCCTCATCGAGCTGCCGATCTGCTTCGTCACGTCCCAGGTGAGGTGGAGCGAGGCGCCGAGCGCGGCCGGCGGCGACTTGCCGTGCACCTTCTGCGCGCTCGCCGCCGGGAGCCGCAGCTCGTGCCCTCCGCGGACGACCGTGAGCCGCAGCGGGCTTCCCGCGGACTTGCGGATCACCGTCGCGATGGCGTCGGGGCGAACGGGCGCGCCGTCGATCGCGGCGATGCGGTCGCCCGGGCGCAGGCCCGCGGTCGCAGCCGGGTGGCCGGGCGCCACCGACTCGACGACGGCGGTCGCGTGGTCGGCGCTCGCCTTCAGCACGAAGCCGAGGCGGTAGCCGCCGCTGCCGACCGCGTAGAGGGCCGCGAAGAGGAGGATCGCGAAGAGGAGGTTCGTCCCGGGCCCGGCGAAGATGACGGCCACCCGCTTCCAGGTCCGCTGGCGCCAGTACGCATCGGGGCTGAGCGCGTCCGCGACCTCGTCGACACCCTTCATCGCACGCTCCGACAGCGACGCCCGCTCGAGCGCCTCCAGCTCCGTGCGCGCCGTCTCGTAGTCCGCCGCGTCGAGCGCGCGCGTCACCCGGCTGACGGCGCCGACCGCCTCGGGCCGCTCCTCCAGGGCGCGCGCGAGGTGCGCCTCGGTGTCCCGCGCCGCGGGCCGGTGCATCCCGGGAATCTTCACGTAGCCGCCGAGCGGGATCGAGCCGATCCCGTATTCGATCCCGTTCCGCTTGACCTTGACGAGCGCCGGCGGGAAGCCGAGGTAGAACTTCCGCGGCCGCATCCCGACGATCCGCGCGGTGTAGAAATGGCCCGCCTCGTGGACGAGGATCAGCAGGCCCAGGCCGAGGATCGAGACCAACGTGCTCACGCGGCCACGAGGCCCCTGGCCTCGGCGTCGGCCTCGACCAGCTCGTCGAGGTCGCGCGCCGGCGAACCGTCGACGCGCGCGAGCGCGTCGGCGACCGCGCCGGCGATCCCCAGAAACGGCAGCCGGCCCGCGAGGAACGCCTCGACGGCGGCCTCGTTCGCGGCGTTGTACGCGCAGGGATACGTCCCGCCGAGCTCGCCCGCGTGGCGGGCCAGCGCGAGCAGCGGGAACGTCTCCAGGTCGGGCGGCTCGAACTCGAGCGTCTCGAGCGCGAGCGGCGGGACCTCGGTCGCCGCTCGCTCGGGATACGTCAGCGCGTACGAGATCGGGACGCGCATGTCCGGATAGCCCATGTGCGCGAGAACAGCGCCGTCGCGGAACCGCACCAGCGAGTGGACGATCGAGGTCGGGTGGATCACGACCTCGATCCGGGAGTACGCGAAGCCGAAGAGGTAGTGCGCCTCGATCAGCTCGAGGCCCTTGTTCGCGAGGGTCGCGGAGTCGACCGTGATCTTCGGGCCCATGCTCCAGATCGGGTGCGCGAGCGCCTGCTCGACGGTGACGTGCTCGAGGTCGGCGCGCGCCAGGCCGCGGAAGGGGCCGCCGGACGCCGTCAGGACGAGGCCGGTGACCGTCTCCGCGGCGCGGCCCTCGAGGCACTGGAAGATGGCCGAGTGCTCGCTGTCGACGGGGATCAGCAGGCCGCCGCCGCGCGCCTGCGCCTCGCGCGCGAGCTCGCCGGCCGCGACGAGGCTTTCCTTGTTCGCGAGCGCGAGCGTGACGCCGCGCTCGAGCGCCCACATCGTCGCCCCGAGCCCGGCGAAGCCGGTGACCGCGTTGAGGACGACGTCCGGCTCGGCGGCGTCGAGCAGCTCGGTCAGGTCTCCCCCGGTCTGCGTCAGCGGCGCGAGCCCGTCGATCTCGGCCGAGCCGGATGCGGCCGCGACGAGCTCGAGCCCGGGGTGCGCGCCGACGATCTCCAGGGCCTGCCGCCCGATCGACCCGGTCGCGCCGAGGAGGGCGATCCGCTTCA
>DAISLG010000088.1:0-8901 GCA_036820565.1 Gaiellaceae bacterium
CTAGCGCTATCCTGCCCCGCACGGAGAAGTGGCCGAGTGGCTGAAGGCGGCGCCCTGCTAAGGCGTTATGGGGGTATAAACCTCCATCGAGGGTTCGAATCCCTCCTTCTCCGCTCCCTCGATCGAGTTCACCCTTCGTAGGCATGCACGCCGGGTCTGCCTGACGAAGATGGGAGGTGCCGGCTCCCCCCTGACAAGCACCGGCGATCAACCCCCTGCGGCGCCCGTCCATCGTGACGGGCGCTCCCCTTTCCGGGACGATACTGCGGCCATCGTCTCGAACCCCGACAAGGTCTTCTTCCCCGAGCGAGGCCTGACGAAGGGCGATCTCGTCGCCTATTACGTCGACCTCGCGCGCTGCGTCCTCCCCCACGTCCGTCGTCGCCCGTTCCACATGGTGCGGTTCCCGAACGGCGTCGAGGGCGACTCGTTCCACCAGAAGCGCGTGCCCGCGGGTCACCCGCCGTTCGTCGACGAGATCCACGTGTCGTTCCCGAGCGGGCACAGCACCGTCTTCGCGGTGATCGACAATCCCGCGGCGCTCGAGTGGGTGATCAACCTCGGGTGCATCGAGCTACACACGTGGCACTCGCGCGTCGAGCAGATCGAGTGGCCCGACTACCTGCTGATCGATCTCGACCCGACGAGCGACGGCCAGTGGCCGTACGTCCGCGAGATCGCGCTCGTCGTCCGCCAGGTGATGGACGAGCTCGGCCTCGCCTCGTACCCGAAGACGTCGGGCGCGACCGGCCTGCACGTGCTTGCGCCGATCAAGGCCGACCTTCCCTTCCCCGAGGTGCGGCGGTTCGCGAAGGCACTCGCGATCGAGGTCGAGCGGCGCGTCGGCGATCAGGCGGTCGCGACGACGACCTGGCGGGTCGCGGAGCGCGTCGGTGTCTTCGTCGACTACGGCCAGAACGCCCGCGACCGCACGATCGCATGCGCGTACTCGATCCGCCCGACCCCGGATGCGCGCGCCTCCGCACCACTTCACTGGGACGAGGTGCCGACCGCCGACCCGGCCGCCTTCACGCTCGAGACGATGCGCGACCGCGTCGCCGCCGCCGGCGACCCGACCGCGGGGATGTGGCGGCGGAAGCCGAGCCTCAGAAGCCGGTTCGCGAAGCTCGGGCTAGACCCTCCAGCCGCAGTCGAGGGGGATTGAGCCAACTCGAGCCGTCCCGAGCGGACACCCGAACCTCCCGCAACCTGTCAACCCTCAAAAAGGGGTCAGACCCCTTTAGGAGACTCGAGGGTCGCCCAGCAGCGACTCGAACGTAGGGTCGCCGGCCGTGCGCGCCGGCCGTACCTCGCGCCATGTGCACTGCTTCGCGTCCTTGTCCGGCCGGAAGCGGAGGAGCCTCGTCCCGTGGCGGAAGCGGTTCCCCTGCACCTTGTCGTAGCGCACCTCGGCGACGAGCTCCGGGCGGAGCGCGGACTCGGCCAGCTCGCCCGTGCCCCAGCGGTTCGGCTCCGAAAAGCCGCGCTCCGGCGCCCGATCGAGGAGCGGCTCGACGAGCGCCAGGATCTCGCCATGGCGCTTCGCGCCGACCGAGCACGAGCCGACGTAGTCGAGCTTCCCGCCCTCGTCGTACAGGCCCAGCAGCAGCGTCGCGATCGTCGACGGCTTCGCCTTCCAGCGGACGCCGACGACGACGCAGTCGGCGGTCTTGTGGTGCTTCACCTTGGCCACCGCCTCGCGCGATCCCGGAAGGTACGGGCTGCCGAGGCGCTTCGCGATCACGCCGTCCAGTCCCGCCGCCTCGAGCGTGTGCAGCCACCGCTCCGCCTCGTCCGCGTCGCGCGAGCACGGCGAGAGCGGGAAGCCCTGCGCGCGGCGCTCGAGCTCCTTGCGTCGCCGCTCCAGCGGCAGCTCCCAGACCGGCGTCCCGTCCCAGAGCAGCAGGTCGAAGGCCACGAACGACGCGGGGATCTCGGCCGACAGCTTCCTGATCCGGCTTTCGGCCGGGTGCATCCGCAGCTGCATCGAGTCGAAGTCGAGGACGCCGTCGCGGGCGATCACGATCTCGCCGTCGAGAGCGGAGTGCGGCGGCAGCAGCTCCCCGAGCGGCCGCAGCTCCGGGAAGTAGCGCAACAGCGGCTTCCCGTTCCGGCTCCAGAGCGCGAGCTCGCCGCCGTCGTTCTCGAGCACACCGCGGAAACCGTCCCATTTCGGTTCGTACTGCCAGTCGCCGCGCGGGATCTCGGCGACGAGCTCCGCCTCCATCGGCGGGAAAGGTACGTTCGGTCCGGGCATCGAGTGCAACGGTAACTAAGCTCTGCGCCATGCGACGCGTCGCCGTCACGGGTCTCGGCGCCGTCACCCCGATCGGACTGGACGCCCCGTCGACGTGGCGCGCGGCGCTCGCGGGCGAAAGTGGGATCGACTTCATCCAGGCGTTCGACGCGAGCGGGTTCCCGGTCCGCATCGCCGCCGAGGTGAAGGGCTTCGACCCGGCCGCGGTCGCCTCGCCGAAGGAGGCGCGCAAGCTCAACAGGAACGTACTGCTCGCGCTGGCCGCCGGCACCGAGGCGTTCGAGGACTCGGGCCTCCGCGACTTCGACCCGACCCGGGTCGGCGTCGTGTTCGGCTCCGCGATCGGCGGCGTGATCGGCATCGTCGAGCAGCAGGACGTGCTGCGGGAGCGCGGCCCGGACCGTGTCTCCCCGAACTTCCTCCCGAACGTGCTCGTCGACTCGGCGAGCGGCCAGCTCGCGATCGCGCTCGGGATCCGCGGGCCCAACTACGCCGTCGTCTCCGCGTGCGCGACCGGCTCGCACGCCGTCGGCGAGGGGGCCGAGCTGATCAAGCGCGGCGACGCCGACGCCGTCCTCGCCGGCGGCACCGAGGCGTGCATCCACCCACTGATCCTCGCCGGCTTCTGTGCGATGCGCGGGCTCGCCGCCGAGGACGAGCACCCTCCGCGCGCCTCGCGGCCGTTCGACGCGACGCGTGCCGGCTTCGTCATGGGCGAGGGTGCGTGCGTCCTCCTGCTCGAGGACCTGGAGACCGCGGAGCAGCGCGGTGCCCGCATCTACGCCGAGATCCTCGGCTACGGCGCCTCGAACGACGCACACCACATGGCCCAGCCCGACCCGAACTCCGTCGGCGCCGCAGAGATGATGCGCGCCGCGCTCGACCGGGCCGGCGTCGAGCCCGAGCGTGTGGGCTACGTCAACGCGCACGGCACCTCCACCCCGCTCGGGGACGCCGCCGAGACGAAGGCGATCAAGGACGTCTTCGGCGACCACGCGTACAAGCTCGCGGTCTCGTCGACGAAGTCGATGACCGGCCACTGCTTCGGAGCCGCCGGAGCGATCGAGGCGATGATGTGCGTGAAGGCGGTCGAGGAGGGCATGCTCCCGCCGACGATCAACTACCGCCACCCCGATCCGGCGTGCGACCTCGACTACGTCCCGAACGAGGCGCGGCGCACGCAGGTCGACGTCGCGCTCTCGAACGCGATGGGCCTCGGTGGCCACAACGGCTGTGTCCTCGTCGGACGCGTCGGCGCCTAGCTGGTTGATCGGAAATTGGCGCTCCCAGCGGGGATGGCTCAGACCAAGCCGGGCACCGTGACCGGTTGTCGCACGTAGCAGCGCTACGGGCGGCGGCCGGGCGCGATGATCGGGCGCAGCGTCTGAGCCACCAGCCGCGGCCGCGCCGATTTATCGATCAAGCATCTAGACCGTGACAGCGTCGCCGAGGGCGATCGTCCCGCCGGTGAGGATGTCCGCGTTGAGCCCTCCCCGGTGCAGCAGCTCCTCGATCATCCCGGGGCGCGTCAGCGACTGGAGGTGGCGGCACGGCTCGCACAGCTCGACACCGACGCACTCGACCTCGCCGACCGTGAAGCGCCGGCCCACGAGATCGTTCAGCCGCACGCCGCGGACGACGACCTGGCGGCGCGACTGTGCGCCCGTGAGGCCCACGTCCTCCAGCACCTCCGCCTCGATCAGCGTCAGCGCGCCGCCCGGACTTGCGCCCCCGGGCGCGTAATGCCGGTCACCCTCGAGCCCGCAACCGGCGACGGCGCGCACCGACTCGACGGGCCCGATCGCCTCGGACGGGCCGATGTGGATCGCCTCGACCTTCACGGCTCGATTATCTCCGGCACGAGCCCCTCCGTCGAGTCGATCACGACGTCCGCCTCCGCGAGCGCGTCTCCCGGCGCGTACGTCGCATTCGGGATCGCGACCACGCGCATGCCCGCAGCCTTGGCGGAGCGGATGCCGTTGTGCGAGTCCTCGACCGCCGCGCAGCGCGCGGGGTCGGCGCCGAGCCGGCGCGCCGCCTCGAGGTAGACGTCCGGCGCCGGCTTGCCGCGCGCGACCTCCTCCGAGGAGACCGTCACCCGGAACCGAGGTGCGAGGCCGGACATCCGCAACGCCTCGTCGATCAGCTCCCGGTTCGAGGACGACGCGAGCCCCAGCGGCCAGCGCGCGGCCAGGCGCTCGACGGCCTCGATGGCGCCGCCGATCAGCGGCAGCCGCTCCCGGTAGCGGGCGAGCATCCGCTCGACGACCTCGCGGTTGATCTCCTCGGGCGGCTCCGCCAGGCCGATCCGCTCGTGCATGTAGCGCGACCACTCGGGCGAGCTCATCCCCATCATGTCCCGCTGCGCGCCTTCGTGCCACGTGCCGCCGCGCTCGCGCGCGAGCGCCTCGCGTACCTCGTCCCAGACGTGCTCGGTGTCGAGCAGCACGCCGTCCATGTCGAAGACGACCGCCTCGATCACAGCGCGGCGTAGCCCTGCCGGATGTACACGAGCGCGTCCGGCTCGCCGCCCCGCGCCAGCGCGACGACCTCGCCGGCGAAGAACGTGTGCGTACGCACGTCGAACTCCCCGCGCAGGCGGCACTCGATCCAGCCGACGGCGTCCGCGAGCAGGGGCGCGCCCGTCTCCCCCTCGCGCAGCGCGATCCCCTCCCAGCGGGCGACCGGCGGCATGCCGCTCATCGCGAAATGGCGTGCGAGGTGCTCCTGGCGGCCGCTGAGGACGCTCAGCCCGAACGCGCCGGCGCCGCGGAGCAGCTCGTGCATCGGCGAGTGCTTGCTGATCGAGACGCCGACCATCGGCGGCTCGAGCGAGAGCGAGACGAGCGAGCCGACCGTCAGGCCGAGGCGGTCGCCGTCGTGGTCGACCGTCAGCACCGCCACCGCCGCCGGCACGCGGCGCATCAACTCCCTCAGCTCGTCCCCGGACTCCACGGGGAGGATGTTACGGGGGCTAGTTCGCCTTGCAGGCGCCGTCTGCGAACTCGCTGCGCTGCTCGTCGTTCGCCTGCTGGTCGAGCGCCTTGTCGTACGGGCCCGGCGCCTCCGCCTGCCAGAACTCGTCCGGCGTGACGCCGGGGCCGATGATCGTCGCGCGATACCGCTCACCCTTGCCGCTCGGATGCGGGCCGTGCGAGAAGAAGCCGTAGCAGAAGACGCCCGTGTTCTTGTGCGTGAGGAAGCTGTTCTCGCGCTTCCAGCCGGGGCCGTAGACCGAGTTGAACGTGTCGAGGTAGACGTTCCGCCCGTACGTGTCGAGCGGGTTGCCGCCCGGCGTCGACTTGAAGCCGAAGACCGGGCTCGCGTCGTACGTGAACTTGCCGTACAGGTGGTCGAAGCTGCGGTAGGCCCAGTCGGTGCGGACGTCGAAGACGGGGACGTCCTGCGTCCAGTGGGAGAGGTCCAGGAACCACGCGCTCTCCATCGCGCCCTTCGGCGCGACGCCGTAGTTCGGGAGCTGCTTCTGCCAGCTCTGGAGCGCCCAGTAGGAGCCGTCCGGCGCCTTGCACGCCTTCACGAGCCAGCCGAGCCCGGTGCCGTCGTACCCGCCGCACGAGCCCTGGAATGTCTTCCAGTAGTCCCGCTTGTACTTGCCGTACCCGCCCGAGTAGTCGAGCTTGAAGGCAACCTGCGGGCGTGACTGGGTCGGCGGAATCGCGTTGATCGCGCCCCACGCGAGCACGTGCTTGAGCTTGCCGCCCGCGGTGTAGGTGATCAGAGCCTCGCCCTTCGAGTTGACGCGGAGGACGACGTTCTTCGCGTCGCGGTCGATCAGCTGCGAGGCCGACGCGGAGGCGGGCAGGAGCAGGGCGACGACGAGGACTGCGATGGCGCGAGCTGGCACGGAAGCGACCCTTTCGTTTCGGTTAAATTACTGGATCGGTTGATTACTACGCGGACCTGAGCCGGATCGGATTCGATTGATAGCGTGCGGCCGGTGACCGGGCCGAGCTTCCGCGAGCGGATCGAGTTGGCGATCGGCGCGGCGCTGGTCGCCGCCGCGGGCGCCTGCCACTTCCTCGACCTGACCCCGGTCCTGACGTTCGTCGTCTCGGCCGTCGCGCTCGCCGGGCTCGCCCGGCTCGTCGGCGGCGCGACCGAGCAGCTCGGCGGCCGCCTCGGCTCCTCCGGCGCCGGCGTCGTCCAGTCCGCCCTCGGCAACCTGCCCGAGCTGTTCGTCGCGCTCTTCGCATTGAGGAAGGGGCTCGACGAGGTCGTCCAGGCGGCGCTGGTCGGCTCGATCCTCGCGAACAGCATGCTCGTCCTCGGCCTCGCGTTCATCGTCGGCGGGGTCAAGCACGGACCACAGACGTTCGACTCGGGGCGCGCGCGGATGATCGCCACGCTGGCCGTCCTCGCCGCGGCGACGATGGCGATCCCGACGCTCGCGCACACGTTCCACACCCCGGCCGCAGCCCACGGCCACGCGCTCAGCCTGATCTGCGCCGGCGTGCTGCTGGCCGTCTTCCTGCTCACGCTGCCGAGCTTCCTGCGCGGCGGCCCCGAGGAGGAGCACGACGCCCCACGCTGGTCGCTGCCGCAGACGATCGGCGTGCTCGTCGTGACCGCCGTGGGCGCCGTCTTCGTCAGCGACTGGTTCGTGGCGGCGCTCGAGCCGGCGATCCACACCTTGCACATGAGCAACGAGTTCGCCGGCCTCGTGATCGTGGCGATCGCCGGGAACGCGGTCGAGAACGTCGTCGGCGTCCAGCTCGCCGCGCGCAACAGGCCGGACTTCGCAATCTCGGTGATCCTCAACTCGTCGCTCCAGATCGCGCTGGCACTGACGCCGATCATCGTCTTCGCGAGCCTCTTCTTCTCGACGAGCCTGACGCTCGTCTTCTCGCCGCTCCTCGCGATCACGCTGCTCCTCGCCGCGGGGCTCGGGGCGCTCGTCGTCTACGACGGGGAAAGCACCTGGCAGGAGGGGACGATCCTCGTCGGGCTGTACACGGTCGTCGCCGCGAGCTTCTGGTGGGGGACTTAGAGGTTCTCTCTTAGTCCGCCCCGATCTCGTCGGCGAGGAGAGCTGCGGCATAGGCGTTCCAGGCACGGTCGCCGAGGCCCTCGAGCGCCGCGCGGACGCGGGGCGGCGCCACCGCTGCGAGCTCCGCGACGCCCGTCGCCAGGGCCGCGCGCCGCGTCGGGGTGCCGAGGTCGTCCGCGAGCGTCGTGACCGCCGGCGAGTCGAGCGCCAGCGAGCGATGCGGGTCGCCTCCCGCCGCGAGCACGAACACGGCTCGCCGAACCGCCCCGCGGAGCTCGTCCTCGCCGACGTCGAGGTCGCGCGCCGCGAGGTACGCGAGCAGTGGCTCGAGCTCGGCCTCCGGCGCCGACTCCAGACCTTCGAGCAACCGTACAATCGCCTCGATGCAGGAGATCTTCGACGAGATCGAGCGCTGGCGCGCGGACGGCGAGCTGGTCGCCCTGGCGACCGTGGTCGCAACGCGCCGCTCCACCCCGCGGCCACTCGGCTCGAAGCTCGCGATCTCCGAGGGAGGACGGCTCGCGGGCTCCGTCTCCGGCGGCTGCGTCGAGGCCGACGTCGCCGAGCACGCCCGCGAGGTGCTGGCCGGCGCGCCGCCGCGGCTCCTGACCTACGGGATCGAGGACGAGCAGGCGCTCGGCGTCGGCCTTCCCTGCGGCGGCGAGATCGACGTCTTCCTCGAGCGGCTGGACGAGCCGTTCCCGGACGCCGAGCGCGGCGTCGTCTTCACGCGCGTGGCGGGCGACGGGGTCGGCGAGCGCTGGCTCGACGAGGCCGCCGACGTCCGCCGGACGGGCCTCGTCGACGACTCCCTCTTCGCGGAGGTGCTGGGGCCGCCGCCGCGCCTCGTCGTGATCGGCGCCGTCGACATCGCCGAGGCGCTGTGCTCGATGGCCCGGACGCTCGGCTGGCGGACGATCGTCGTCGACCCGCGCAAGGGGCTCGCGACCCGGGAGCGCATCCCGAGTGCCGACGAGCTGCTCGCCGAGTGGCCCGAGGACGTCGTCGACCTGATCGACGACCGTACGGCCGTCGTCTCGCTCGCGCACGAGGAGCGGATCGAGCTCCCGGTGCTCGAGGCGGCGCTCGACCGCGGCGCGCTCTACGTGGGCGCGCTCGGCTCGCGCCGGGCGCAGGAGAAGCGGCGCGCCCGCCTCGAGGAGCGCGGCGTCGCCGGGATCGAGCGGATCGCCGGCCCAACCGGTCTCGATCTCGGGGCGGAGACGCCCGCGGAGATCGCACTCTCGATCCTGGCCGAGATCGTCCTCCGCACGAAAAAGGGCGAGGAGCCCGAAGGCTCCCCGCCCGAACCGCGCCGGTAAGCGGGTCGCTAGACGGCCGGTGTGGCCGCGCGATCGCGCACGCCGCCGCGCGTCGTCACGAGCCCGAGGCCGAGCAGCGCCACGCCGAGAACGAGGTGCAGCCAGTTGTCGGCGGTGTTGACCGGGACGAAGTTGGCGCTTCCGCCCTTGTCGACCAGCAGGCCGTAGATCCACAGGACGAGGTAGATCACGCCGCCGCCGATCAGGTACGTCCGCGCTCCGCCCCACGTCTTCGCCATCGCGATGCCCGCGACGCCGAACAGGAGGTGCACGATGTTGTGCAGGATGCTGACCTGGAACACGCCGAGCAGCTT